>CAZIRH010000262.1:0-7011 GCA_964541065.1 uncultured Solibacteraceae bacterium | reverse complement strand
GGATCCACCGGTAGATGTTCTCCAGCACGATGATGGCGTCGTCGATGACGATGCCCACCGCCAGGGTCAGGCCCAGCAGGGTCATGGAATTCAAGGTGAAGTCCATGGCCCGCATCAAGGTGAAGGTGGTGACGATGGAGGTAGGGATGGCGATGGAGCTGATCAGCACCGTGCGCCAGTTACGGATGAACACGAAGACGATGAGCGAGGCCAGCAACGCGCCCAGCACCAGGTGCTCTTCGAGGGCTTCCACCGATTTGCGAATGTAGGTGGCTTGGTCGCGGATCACCTCGAGGCTCACGCCGGAGGGGAGCTGCTGGCTGTACCGGGCCAGCCGTGCTTGGACGTCGTCCACCACCTTGACGGTATTGGCGCCGGTTTGCCGCCGCACGCTCAGGATCACCGCCGGTTTGTTCCTGTAGTAGGCGAAGCTGCGCTTCTCCGTCATGCCGTCTTCGGTGTAACCCACGTCCCGGACGCGAACGGGAACGCCACCGACGTTCTTGATGATGATGTCATTGAACTCCTCGACCTGCTCGACGCGGCCCAGCGTGCGCACGCCCACCTCGGTCGTGGCGCGCACGATGCGCCCGCCGGGGGATTCGATGTTCTCCAGTTTCAGGGCGCGCTCTACGTCCTGGGCGGTCAGGTTGTAGGCGCCCAGCTTGTCCAGGTCCAGGAAGACGTTGATCTGGCGGTTGCGCCCTCCGTTGATGTCCACGCCGGCGACGCCGTCCACCGTCTCTAGGGCACGGCGGATGCCCTTGTCGGCGATCTCGGTCAGCTCCCGGGCCGGGCGGTCCCCGGTCACCGCCAGGGTGATCACCGGGTCGCGGTCGGGGTCGGCTTTCTGCACGACGGGCGGCAGCACGTTGGGCGGCAGCCTGCTCATGGCGCCGGCCACCTTCTCGCGCACGTCCTCGGAGGCTTCCCCGATGTCCTTCTCCAGGACGAAGGTGACCACCAGGAAGCCGCTGCCTTCGCTAGCCATGGCGCGCAGTTCCTCGATGCCGCTCACCGAGGCGATGGCCTCCTCCAGCGGCATGATCACCTGGGTGGTGACCTCCTCGGGACTGGCCCCGGGCAGCCGCACCCGCACGTAGACGGTCGCCGGATCGGTCTTGGGGAACAGATCCACTCCCAACTGGAGGAAGCTGACCACCCCCATCACCGTTAGGAACATGATCAGCATGAAGGCGAAGACTGGGCGTTGGACGCAGATCTCAGAAATACGCACTCGGGCCCTCCTTCTCTGGGCTTCAGAGCTTCAGGCGCGGAAGTCCACTTCCAGGTTACCTCAGGTCGTACAATGGGTGGTTTCATGCCGAAAACCGCCTTCCTGTTCCCCGGGCAGGGCTCTCAGTTCGCGGGCATGGGCCGGAGCCTTTACGAGGCGTTTCCGGCCGCCCGGGCGATCTTCGAAGAAGCCGACGGCACGCTGGGCTCTGCCTTGTCAACCCTGTGTTTCGAGGGCCCGGAGGAGGCCCTCAAGCTCACCGAGAACACTCAGCCGGCCCTGCTGGCGGTCTCCGTGGCCGCCCTGGCGGTGCTGCGCGAGCACGGTTTCGCTCCCCATTTCGTGGCCGGGCACAGCCTGGGCGAGTACTCGGCCCTGGCGGCCGCCGGGAGCCTCCGCTTTGCGGACGCCCTCCACCTGGTGCGCCAGCGCGGGCGCTACATGCAGGAAGCCGTGCCGGCGGGCGTGGGCGCCATGGCCGCGCTGCTCAAGCTGCCGGAAGGCAAGTTGGACGGCATTCTGGCCGAGGCGGCACAGGGCGAGGTCCTCAGCGCGGCCAACCTGAATTCCCCCGAGCAGGTGGTCATCTCGGGCCACGCTGGAGCTGTCCAGCGCGCCCTCGAGCTGGCCAAGGCCGCGGGCGCCAGGCGCGCCGTGTTGCTGCCCGTCAGCGCGCCGTTCCACTGCCCCTTGATGATGCCCGCGCAGGAGCGCCTGGCCGTCGATCTGAACGCCGCCGCCTTCGCCGACCTGACCTGCCCGCTGGTCAACAACTGGCAGGCCCGCGAGGTCCGCACTGGGGAAGAGGCGCGGCAAGGGCTCATCCAGCAGGTGTCCCGCCCCGTGCGCTGGGCCGAGTCGATCCGCTATCTGGCCGCCCAGGGCGTCACCCGCTTCATCGAGGTCGGCCCCGGCAGCGTCCTCACCGGCCTGCTGCGCGCCATCGACCCCGCGCTCGAAGGCCTCCGCTGCGGCGAAGCCGAGGACCTGGAGCGAGAACTGTAGGACTCCGCTAGAATAGACCTGTCGCCATGCGAATCCCGCGCTCTTGCTGTGTGGTGCTGGCGCTCGGTGTACTCTGCGCCGCAGGCTGCCGCAGACGGCCGCCCGCCAACGTGGCCGCGGTCATCAACGGCCGCGTGATCACCCACGACGACCTGGAGAAGGCCTACCGCCGGGCGCAGTTGGCCTCGGCCAGCGAGCGCCCCGCGGCCGATGAACTCATCAGCCAGAAACTCGAGGTGCTCCGCAGCCTCATCGACAACGAGATCATGCTCCAGCGTGCCGAGAAGCTAGGCATGATGGCCGTGGATCCCGAGGTGGAAGCGCAGTTCAATAAGTTCAAGGTCACCTACTCGCCCGATGAGTTCCAGAAATGGCTCCAGGCCCGCGGCATGAAGCAGGAGGAGCTGAAAGCGCAGTTCCGCCGCGATCTGAGCGTCGAGAAGCTGTTCAACAAGGAGATCACCTCCAAGATCCGCGTCACCGATCAAGACATCGCCGACTATTACGGCGCCAACCGGGCGGAGTTCTCCCGCCCCGAGCCGCAGGTCCACCTGGCGCGCATCCTGGTGACGCCGGGGCCGGACCCGGAGGTGCGCAACCTCAAGAGCGACAAGGCGCAGAACGACCGCGAGGCCCGCCGCAAAATCGCCCAGCTCGAGGGGCGCGTCAAGCGCGAAGAGGATTTCGCCGACCTGGCGCTGAACTACTCGGAGGATCCCGAATCCGCCCAGAACGGCGGCGATTTGGGTTTCATTCTGGAATCCTCGCTGCGGCGGGAAGACATCGAAATCCAGCGGGCCGTCAGAACCCTGCGCCCGGGGCAGGTATCGCACATCATCCGCACCCAGGAGGGCTACCAGCTCCTCAAGCTCATCTCGAGGGAGCCTGCCGGGCAGCGGGAGCTGAGCGATCCGCGCGTGCGCCAGATCATCCGCGAGACCCTGCTGAACCGCAAGGACCGCCTGCTACGCGCGGCCTACTACGAGGAGGCGCGCAACACGGCCCAGGTCGTCAACTACCTGGCGCAGGCCATCCTGGAGCAAGGGGGCCGGTAGGACCGGCTACTTCCGCCGCCGCGTCCCTTCGGGCGCCAGCCTGCGCACCTCTTCGAAGTACCGCTCGACGTAGCCTTGATAGACCAGCGGGATCTCGTCGCGGTGAATTACGCCCCCGCCCTCCGAGTGCCCGGCCTGTTGCACGGTGTACGCGGTGCGCAACTGCTGTCTGCCGGAGGTGACTTCGACCATCACCTCGCCGGTCAGACTCTGGGACCGCCGGCCAATCAGCTCGCTGATCTTGCCCATGACGGCGAGCTGCTCGGCCTCGCGCAGTTGCTTGCTCCCCTCTTCGCTGCCGATGCCGCTGCGACCCTCGCGAGAGGCTTCCGTTTCGCCTTCCCTGCCGCGGCGGCCCGGCGCGTTCGAGGACTTCTGCCCGCCCTCGGAAGCCTGCATCTCCTGCGCGTCGCTCGCAGAGGCCCCCTCGGAAACCTCCCGCCCCGAGCCGGGCAGGCCCCGCTGGCTGGGGGCCTGCCGCCCCTGAGCGGCCTCGGACGGGGCCATGGCGCTGGAGGCCACCTGCCGCGCCTCCCCGCCCCGGGGCTGAATCTTGAGGCGGTTCAGTAGATTGGCGAAAGCGTCCCGGAATTTCTCGAGCAGGCTGTCGCTGCCGGCAGGCGGGCTCTCGCTGCGTCGCGCGGCGCCCGGCGGCTGAGGCGGTTGCTGTCCGGTCCCCAGCGCGAGCCGGTCACCGGGGGCCGCCTCGCCTTCTTCCGCCTCCGAGCCCACGCTCATCTCCAACGGCCTGACCCCTTCGGGCGAGTACCGGTCCCGGTCGCCTCGTTCCCCCAGCCGGGCGGCGACGCGCTCCTCGGCGCCGGCCGGCTCATCCAGGGCCACGCCGAAATTCTGCCAATACTCCTGGAGCCGCGGGTCGGCGCGCTTTCCTTGCGCCGCCTGAGGGCGCACCGGCGGGCGCAAGGTGTCCAGCACGATCTTGGGCAGCGAGCGGCTCAGCTCCAGCCGCCGCGCGATCCCATAGCGCAGCGCGAACAAGCCGCCGGCAACCACTACCAGAGCAGCCGCCAGGTAGACGGCCCGCGGCGCGCGCAGCGGCACCGCACGCCGCAGGTCAACCTCGCGGCACAACTCCTCCGCCGCCGCCAGTTGCGCCGCCTGCATCGCCAGCGAGGCCGGGCGCCCCCTCCCGAGCCGGTGGTAGAAGAACGCCGTCGAGAGCGCGTCATGCAGCCCCAGGTTGCGGTCCACCCCCTGCGCGACCTGGTATGGGGAGGGCATCCGCCTGGCCGTGTGGCGGAAGCCGTAAAGTAGGCTGGCCGCGAGCAGCGCCGCCAGCCAGGGCCAGTCCAGCACCTGGGTGCCTGCGAGCAGTAGAAGGGCGAAACCGCCCGCCGCGACGCACCCGCCCCGCGCCATCTGAACGATGATCAGGTTCCGCACCCAGCGGCGGCGAGCCCGCCGGATCAGCGCGTCCAGGGCACCGCGGGACATACTACCATTATGTCTCGCGCAGAGAACGCCCAGGGCTCGCCCAGAACGCGAAGGTTCGCTTTTGCGGTTGCGTCCTTGGCGCGCGTGGCGCGAAACGACCTCAGAAAACCAGCCGCAACCCGAGCTGCATCTGGAACGGGCTGCCCACCTGGGTGTTGACCGGGTCGAACTGGCCGTCGGGCAGTTTCAGGCGCATGAAGGTGGCGGGCGCGGCCATGGTGTTGCCCGTCACCGGGTCGATCCCCAGGCCGTAGTTCAGGTTGGTGCCGGAGTAGACCACGTTCGAGAAATCGAACAGGTTGAACATCTCGGCGGAGAACTGCACCTTGACGCGGTCGGTGATGGGAAAGCCCTTCAGCGCCCGCAAGTCCACGCCGCGGAACCCGCGGTTGCGGAAGCTGTTGCGCTCGTAAGTCACGCCGGCGGCCTGGTAGGGGCGGTCGTTCGAGGCCAGATCCTCGTTGGTGTCCGCGCCGGTCCTGGGATCGAAGGGCTTGCCCGTGGCGACGCGGAAGCGGCTGGAGACCTCCAGGCCCAGGGGCAGCGAGGCCACCACGTAGCCGGTGAACTGGTGGCGCATGTCCAGGTCCGAGTAGCCATACTCGGGGCGGAGGTTGAAGGAGTCGTCGTAGCGAAAGCCGCTGGCGTCGCGCTCCTGGTCGTCATCGGAGAAAGTCTCCGACAGCGTGTAGAAGGCGCCGAACTGCAACCGCCCGGCGCGGTACTGCGAGGTCAGGGTCATGCCGCGGTACATCGAGCGCGCCGAGGTCTGCCGCACCCAGAGCGCGCCCAGGTAGGAGACCGGGCGAGTCGTGCCGCTCCGCAGGCCGTAGAAGGGGCGCTGCGCCTTGTCGGCGGGCCGGATGACCGGCGCGGGCAGGTTGAAGTCCCGGTTGCGCTGGAGGTGCACACTGTTGACGTAGTTGAACTGCACGCCGGCCATGAAGTTGCGGAAGACCTCCGTGTCCGCGCCCAAACCCACCTGGAAGGCGCGCGGATTCTCGTAGTCGGAGGCCCAGGTCAGCAGGTTGGCGCCGCGCAATGGGTCCGGGGCCGTACCCGTTCCCGCCACCGCGCGCTGGACCGTCTCCACCTCCAGGATGGGCAGCTTGTCCAGGGTGTACTTGTTCAGGTCCACGCCCACCGCCAGCAGGTCCTTGTAGACCGTGCTGCCGGAGCGCGGCAACTGGATCGAGACGTCGCCCGGCGGGGTGCGGAAGTTGTTCATGGGACCGGCCAGCAGTATCAGCGGCGTAGCCGCGTAGAACAGTCCGGTGTGCCCGCGCACCACGGTGCGGTGGCGGCTGGAGGGCGTCCAGGCGAACCCGAAGCGCGGCATCACCTGGGCCACGTTGTCATTGATCTTCGTCGGGTCCACCGACCCGATGGGGAAGCTGAAGCCCTGCACTCTCCCCACCAGCGAGCTGTTGTTGGCTTCCGGCGAGGGGTTGAACTGGGCTTCCCAGCGCACGCCGAAATCCAGCGTCAGGTTGGGTTTCACCCGCCAGCTATCCTGCCCGTAGAGCGCGAACTGGTGCGCTCCGTAAGCGGCCAGCATGTTGCCGATGGCGCGGGTGTAGGTCACCGAGGCGTCGTCGAAACGGTTGGCCACCGCGCCGCCCACCGTGAGGATGTCCAGGTGACGGTTGACGTCGCTGCCCGAAACCGCGAAGGCTCCAAACTGGTTGAAGCCGAACGACTGCCACACCGACAGCCGGCTGTAATCCACGCCCAGCTTGAGGGTGTGCGCGCCGCGCAACAGCGACAGCCCGTCCACGATCTGGATGCGCATGTCGTCCTGCGTAGTGGGCAGGTAGTTGACGGTCCCGAACGTGCCGATGGTGGTGGACACCGTGGGCGCCACCGCGTTGTTGATGCGCGGCCGGATCTCGTAGGTGGTGGTGAAGCGCACATCGTTCACCGTGGCGGGGCTGAGGATGCCGGTGAACTGGAACCCGCCGGTGTGGGTGCGGTCTTTCTCCGTGCCGTTATTGGAGAGTGAACGGTTCACGGTGGGATCCGGCGAAGTGCCCGCCCCGTTGGCGTTCAGCCCGGCCGAGTCGCTGAAGTTGTACCGCAGCGTCAGGCGGTGCCCGCCCGTGAGCTGGTAATCGGTGCGGGCGGTGAGGGCGGTGGCGTCGTTGGTCATGTCGAACGGCGTCTCGACACTCTGGAAGAGCTTGAGCGCCTCAGAGTTGGCAGGCTGCTCTGCCACCCCCACCAGCCGCGGGAAGTAGACGTAACGCGGGGTGCGGGCCT
>CAZIRH010000261.1:0-7016 GCA_964541065.1 uncultured Solibacteraceae bacterium | reverse complement strand
TTCTACGCTTACGCCTTTGGCAAGTTGATCAACGGCTTCCTGGCGGACCATGCCCACCTCAAGACGTTCTGGCCCTTCGGCGTGGTGGTGTCCGCCCTGATCAACCTTGGCATGGGCTGGTCCACGCTGCTGTGGGTTTCGGTGATCCTGTGGGCGTTCAATGGCTGGTTTCAGGGCTTCGGCGCGCCCGCGGGCATTGTGGCATTGTCCCAGTGGTTCAGCAACCGGGAGCGCGGGAGGTATTACGGGATCTGGAGCACGGCGCATTCCATCGGCGAGGGCCTGACGTTTATCGGGCTGGGCGCGCTGGTGACTTATTTCGACTGGCCCGCCGGGTTTATCGGCCCCGGGGTGCTGTGTGTGGTTCTATCCGTTCCGCTGTTCGTGTTCATGCGGGACCGGCCGCAGACGCTGGGGCTGCCAGCGGTGGCGGACTGGAAGAACGACCACGGCGCCCAGCTCAGCGAGGGCTCCTCGAGGACCACGTGGCAGATGCAGCTTTCCATTCTGAAGCTCCCCCCGGTCTGGGTACTGGCCTTCGCCTGCGCCACCATGACCATCACCCGTTACGGCATGAACAGTTGGGGCATGCTGTACCTACAGGAGGCCAAAGGCTATTCCGCCCTTCAGGCGGGCGGCCTGCTGGCGCTCAATCCGCTCGCCGGGCTGCTGGGGTGCGCCGCCTTTGGCTTCATCTCCGACAAGCTGTTTGCCGCCCGGCGGCCGCCGATGAACCTGATTTGCGGCGTGCTGGAGATCCTGGCCCTGGCGATGATGTTCTCGGCCCCACCCGGCCGCCCGCTGCTGTTGACCGTGGCCTTTCTCATCTATGGCTTTTCCATCAACGGGCTGATCACCTCGCTGGGCGGGTTGTTCGGGGCGGACATCGTGCCGAAGAAGGCCGCCGGCGCGGTCATGGGCTTCATCGGGGTTTTCAGCTACATCGGCGTGGCCGTGCAGGAGCGGATCAGCGGTTGGTTGATCCAGCAGGGCACGACCGTCGTAGACGGGGTGCGGCACTACGATTTCCACAACGCGCTGACCTTTTGGCTGGGCGCCTCCGTGGTCTCACTGATTCTGGCAACGTCCCTGTGGCGGGTGAAAGTAAGCGATTGAACCGGACCATTTACGACTTGGTCGTCCTTGGTAATTACACGAAGGATACTATCGTCTCGGCGTCGGGGACCAGGATGGTGGACGGCGGTGGGTTCAACTACGGCGCCCATGTCGCCGCGATGATGGGTCTGAAGACGGCCGCGGTGACCCGGCTGTCCAGGGAAGATAGTCATGTGGTGGACGCCTTGGTTCAAAGAGGTATCACTGTCTTCCCTACTTATACTCCCCATTCCACCCGCTTGCGCCTCCATTACCCGACCTCCGATGTGGACGAGCGCGTTCTATCGGTGACGCACACCGCCGGAGCGTTCACCCCGGCGCAAGTGGAGGATCTCGAAGGCAGGGCGTTTTCGATCAGCGCATCTTTCCGGAGCGAGGTCGGCCTGGAGGTTATCCGGGCGCTGCGGGCGAAGAACACCCTGCTTGCGGCCGACGTGCAGGGTTTCGTGCGGGTGGTGGGGCCGGATGGCACGCTGGTGGGGGAGGCGTGGCCGGAGAAGGAGCTAGTGCTATCGCAGCTCGACATCCTGAAGACCGATGCGGTGGAAGCGGAGCTGCTGACCGGCGTGTCCGACGTGAAGGCCGCGGCGCGCGTCATAGCCGCCTGGGGTCCCCCGGAGATTGTCCTGACGCACCGCCATGGGGTGCTGGTTCTGGCCGGGGGGCACTTCTATGAGGCGCCGTTCTGCCCGCGGAAGCTGGTCGGGCGCTCCGGACGGGGCGATACCTGCCTCGCGGCGTATGTAGCCAAGCGCCTGACCGCTTCTCCGGAAGAGGCCACGATCTGGGCGGGGGCGGTCACGAGTCTGAAACTGGAAGCGGAAGGTCCCATCAAGCGAACGATGGAGGATGTAGAGGAGTTGATTGCCAGGGTGTACAGGGGCGGAGGTAGCGCATGGACTTGAGACACCACCGGTTCGAAATGGCTGCCCTGGCGGCGGCCATGCTGCTGGCGGGCGCCTGCTCGCGGTTCGGGGAGACGAAGAAGCTGGAGGTCGTCCTGGTGACCAAGGCGCTCGACAGCGAGTTCTGGCAGCGCCTCAAGACCGGCGCGGAAGCCGCGGCGCGCGCGGACCCCGAGGTCCGGCTGGCGGTGCTGGCGCCGGAGCGGGAGATCAACATCGACCAGCAGGTGGCCATCCTCGAGGACCAGATCCTGAAGAAGGTTTCGGCGCTGGCTGTGGCGCCGGCCGGGGTGGCGGAGGTTGTGCCCGTGCTGGACAAGGCCCGGGCGGCGGGCATCCCGGTGCTGATAGTGGACACGGACGTGCCGTGGCCGTCCAAGCTGAGCTTCATCGGGATCGACAACCGGCTGGGGGGGCGGCTGGCCGGGGAGTACATCGTGCGCGCCATCGGCGGGAAGGGCAAGGTGGCCGTGATTCGCGGCGTGCTGGGCGTGGCCACCCAGGACGACCGGCTGGCGGGCTTCCGCGACGCGATTGCCCAGGCTCCCGGCGTGACGTGCGTGGCGGTGCAGCCGGCCAACAGCGAGCGGACGCTGGGCATGGGGGTCATGGAAAACCTGCTCACCTCGCACCCCGATCTGCGCGCGGTGTTCGCCACCAACGATCAGATGGCGCTGGGGGCCATGGAGGCCATCGCGGCGCGCAACCTGACCGGCAAGATTGTGCTGGTCGGCTTTGACGCGGGGCGCGAGGCGGTGCGCGCCGTCCAGGCCGGGCAGATGAGCGCGGTGATGGCGCAGTACCCGGAGCGCATCGGCCGGCGCGCCATCGAGGAGGCGATCAAGGCGGCCAGGCGGCAGCCGGTCGAGAAGCGCGTGGACATCGGCACGGCACTGGTCACCCGGGAAAGCGCTAGCCAGCTCTTGCGCTGACCGTCCGCGGTCTGCCAGAGGCACCAGCGCGGCTGGGCGAGCCCCTCAGCGGGGCCGCAGCACCATGACCTGTCCCCCGGCCGGCGCGAGCCTGGCGCGGAGGCGGCTGGCCCGCGTCACCGTCTGCGCCGCTTTCACCGTGTTCTTCGGGTTCTCGGCCGCGTCCGGCGCGTCCGACCAGATTTCCGCCGTGTAGTTGCCCCCGCCCAGAATGCCGCTCAACGGGAACTCGATCTCGCGCGCCTGCGCCGCCCCGATCGTTCCGATGTACCACGTCCGGCCCTTGCGACGCGCGACCGTCGCGAAATCGCCCGGGCGGCCTCCCAAACCGCGCGTCTCATCCCAGGTCACCGGGACCTCTTTCAGGAATTCCAGTTCCTTGGTGCCGCGGTAGGCGCCCGGATAGTCGGCCAGCATCTGGAAGCCGCTCTCCAGGATGACGTAGAGCGCCAGTTGGTGCGCGCGCGTCGTGGGCACCACGGGGTTCATGTTCCGCGGCTCGAATTCGGACGCGGGCACGTTCTCGAACCCGCCCGGCGTGTAGTCCAGCGGCCCGGCCAGCAGCCGCGTGAACGGGATCATGGTGTTGTGGTCAGCCGTGGCGCGGTTCGACCACTTCAAGTACTCGAGCCCGAGAATGCCCTCGTGCGTCAGGACATTGGGGTAGTACCGCATCATGCCCGACGGCTTGAAGGCGCCGTGGTAGTCGATCATCAGGCGGTGCTCGGCCGCCTTCTTCGCCGCGCGGTGGTAGAAGTCCACCATCTGCTGGTCGTCCCGGTCCATGAAGTCGATCTTGACGCCCACCACGCCCCACTTCTCGAACAGCGGGAAGGCCTTCTCCATCTGCACGTCCACCGCCGTCCAGTGCGCCCACAGCCAGACCTTCACGTTCTTCGACTGCGCGTAGTCAATCAAGGCCGGCACGTCCACGCGCTGGTTCCAGGTGGTGATGTCCCGGCCCCCGCCGCCCTGGCCGACGGCGCCGCCGGACCAGCCGGCGTCGATGAGCGCATACTCCAGGCCGGCTTCCGCGGAGAAGTCGATGTAGTGCTTCAGCGTGTCGGTGTTCATTCCGGGCTTGAAACTGACGTCCTTGGCGAAATTGCCGGACCACCAGGACCACGACGTCTTGCCCGGCTTCACCCACTCGGCCTCCCCGATGCGTGAGGCGGGGCTCAGGCTCGTGACCAGGTTCGATTCGAGCAGCTTGTAGGGCTCGGCCGAGATCATCAGCACGCGCCAGGGCGATTGCGCGGGGGCCTCCCCGAGCACCGCGACTTCCGCACGATCGAGGCGCGGCGCCAGCTTCGCCTCCAGCGTTCGCCCCGCCGGGCGCGTCAGGTACATGCCCGCCCAGTTCTCCAGATGGGCCTCGGTGATGGAGACCCACGCCGCGCCCGGCACCTCGAAGGTGAAGGGCAGGGCGACCAAAGACGGGGGCTTGATGGCAGACAAGGGGACCGCCACGTAGTTGTCTTCGTAGCTGGTGCGGAAACTGGCCAGGATCAGCGGGTAGGCCGTCCCTTCGCGCGCCGCCTGAAACTGGGTGATCTCCTTCTCGACCGCGAAGGCCTTCACTTCCGCCGGGATGTGGTAGCGGAACGCCACGCCGTCGTCGTAGGCGCGCGCCTCCACTTCCAGCCGCCCTCCGGCCGATTCCGCCCTGAGGGTCGCTCCCCGCCACTCGTGCCGCACCCGGCTCGCCTTGCCGTGGATCAGCTCGTAGGAATCGGTGCCGGACGTCGCCGCCGATTCCATCGCCGTTACCTTCTCCCCCATCGCCGGCTTGCCCTCCAGCTTCAGCCCCATCCTCGAAGCCGCGATCGTCGCTTTCCCGCGGTAGCTCACCGCGTGGGTGAGCCAGCCCGCGTTCGGCCCCGACTGCGGCACCGCGATCGTCAGCTCAATCTCCTTGCTCGGGCTCTCGATCTTCACCGGCGCCTGCGCCGCGGACAGCGCCGCCCAGGCCGCCGCCAACCACGAGAAGCGAATCGTGCGCATGGGAATCCTCCTTCAGTGAATGCCAAAATGCCGGTGTCCGGTTCTGGCCTCCCAGCCGTGCGAGTATACACCAACCGGCGGGCTCGCCACACCGTGAGACACGGTGTAGTCCCTTGTCTTCTGCGAGGTTCCGTAGCATGCTGGGCGTTTGCCGGGCTGGGAGTCCTCGATGACAGCCGATTCGATCCGCTGGCGGGAAAAGGTCGCCTGCGCCGTCGGCGATACCGCCTCCTGCCTCTACTACGACACCTTCAGTGTCTTCCTCATCTTCTCGAGCCCAGCCGGATGCTCTACCGGACGCGGGACTACGCTTCAGCAACTCAAAGAGAACTCGGACCTCGGTTGACGAGGTCCGCCGACTCTGAAGGAAGGGAGGTTCGAGATGCACACTCTCCGCACGGTCACGCTCGGCTTGCTGGTCCTGGCTGCCGGCGCCCAGGGCCGCGTTGTCGTTTTCCACCAGCCCGGCTTCCCGGCGCTGGACGTTCAAGAGCTATCCCGCGAGGCGCTCGCCGGCGCCCTCTCGGAACTGAATCCCGAGTTTGTGGATCTGGACACGCTCCGGCAGCCAGGCACTCTGGAAAAGGCGCAGCTTCTGGTCCTGCCGTACGGCTCCGCCTGCCCAGCCGATGCCTGGAAAGCCCTCCTCGGCTATCTCGGCGGAGGCGGCAATCTGCTGGTGGTGGGGGGAAGGCCGCTGGCGGTCCCCGTCCATCGGCGCGAGGGGCGATTCATCGCGGACCCCGCGGGGAACGCCTTCTCCCGGACTCTGGGCATCTGGCACGCCTACGAAGCGCCTCAAAAGGACTGGGTGAGCTTCGCCTGGGATGAAGACTACAGCTTCCTTCAACCGGTCGGAGTCCGGGCCCGGCGGGTTTTTGTATCCGGCACTGGCTTCGGCGCAGGACGCTATCGGGGCCTGGGTTACCTGGTGAACGCCGACGGCGTGCGTGTCGCCTCGCCGGTCACCGCCGCGGACTCCCTGGGGCCGCGAACCGGCGGAAGGACGCCCGGCGGGCGGTACGTTTTCCTGAGCTTCGACCCGGAGCCTGGCTACTGGAATTCGGAGGACGGCAGGCGGCTGCTGAAGCAGGCCGCGGCCTACGCGCAGCAGGGCGCAGCCAGATTGTGGCTCGAGGTGCAGAACGCCACCCTGGTTGCCGGCGAGGCGCCGCAGGTGACCGTCCATCTCCAGCGCATGGGCAGCGCGTCTGCCGAGAAGGGCGTCGTGAGGGTTGAGCTGCTGTCCGGATCACAAGTGCTGGCAACCGAGCAAGCCGAGGCGGAGGGCGGCGCCTTGACCGCACACCTGGTCTTCCGGCAGACTCCGCCGCCGGGTCACTACGTGCTGCGCGGGACCTACACGGAGGGTGAGGTCCGGGAGGCCTATCACACCGGCTTCTGGGTGCGCGACTCCGCGCTGCTCGCTCGCGGCTCGGCGCTCCGCCCGGCCGGAGACTACTTCGAAGCCGACGGCAAGCCGTTCCTGCCCATGGGCACGAACTACTTCTCCACCGACACCTATCCCACCGGCTTCTTTGTGGGCGGCCACATTGCGGGCAACGCCTGGGCCTGGGAGCGGGACTTTGCCGAAATGGAGAAGCGCGGCGTCAACTTTGTCCGAACCGGGACGTGGCACAACCAGGCCGAGTACATCAACCGGATCACCGGCGGAGTGGAAGAGCGGTTCCTGCGAGCGTTGGAGGCCTTTCTGCATTCGGCCGCCAGGCACCGGATGCAAGTGAACTTCACGTTCTTTGCCTTCGATCCGCAGACTATCCGCCGCTACCCGGGCCAGGAGTCCTCCCAGTTGGGACCGGGCGCCAATCCCTACACCGACCCGGTGGCCATCCGTGCCCAGCAGGACTACGTGCGATCCATCGTGGCCCGGTTCACGGACGTCCCTTTCCTGAGCTGGGACTTCATCAACGAACCGAGTTTCTCGAATCCTAAGCGGCTGTGGCGCGGCAACACGCCCAACGCCGACCCATCCGAAACCAGGGCCTGGACGCAATGGCTGGCACGCCGCTACGGCAGTGTCGATCGGCTGGCGGCGTCC
>CAZIRH010000260.1:0-7029 GCA_964541065.1 uncultured Solibacteraceae bacterium | reverse complement strand
CGAGGCGCGGCGACCAGACCACTCCCTGGCCGCTCCAGTACGCGCGTGGATTGCCGCCCACGCCGGCGAAGGTGACGCCACCCTTCACTTTGAACTGGCTCACCGGCAGCTCGGGAATGGGGCTCTTGGCGTAGTTGACGATGGCCCGGGCCTCGATGGGATTCGCGCTGGCAGCGTCGAACTGGGTGACGGCGCGGTTGAAGCGCTCGGTCATGGGCCACTCGTGCTCGACGCGAAAGCCCAGGTTAAGCGTCAGCTTGCGCGTGACCTTGTAGTCGTCTTGGACAAAGAGGCCGAGGTACTGGTCCTGCTCGGCGTAGCTGCCGCTGCGGCTCATGCTCCCGCCGGGAATGCCCAGCAGCAGCGACACCAGTTCGGCTCCCACCGGAGGCGCGGTGCTGTTGTCCAGCGGCCCGCGGCCCCACTGGCTGCCGAAGCTGAGGTCCGGCGAGACATCGCCCTGAAAGCGGTTGCGGAACTCCCGGAACACCATGTAGTCGGGGCCGAAGCGGACGTTGTGATTGCCCTTCAGCCAGGTAAAGGTCCCCACGAAGTTGTGGCTGATGGAGGAGGTGACGCCGTCGCCGCTCTCCCAACTGCTCAAGCTGGTCAGCGAGCCCACGGCGGTGCGCGGGATGGTGGCGAGGCTCTTATTCACCAGACTCACCAGACCTGACGAGAAGCCGAGCGAGGCCAGGTCGAAGCCCCGGCTGACGCGCCGCTCGGGGAAGTCCTGCTGGGCCAGACCGTAGCGGAAGTTGGCCAGCAGCGAGGGGCTGAACACGTACACGTCGTCCAGGGCAATGCCACGGTTGATGCGGTTGAGGATGATGCCGTTGACGTCGTTCCCGAAGCTGCGGTTCTTGTCCTCCTCCCAGTAGTCCCGGTGGAAGCGGACGAACAGGCGGTGGCTCTCGCTGAAGGCGTGATCGATGCGGCCGATGCTGGTCCAGTAGTCCTCCTGGGCCGGCAGGGACATGAAGAAGTTGTCGCGGCCGTCGGAGCGGCCCGCCTGGTTGGGCAGGGGCCAGAGGTCCAGGAGCTTCTTGGCGACCGCGTTGATCCGGCTCGGCGGGATGATGTTGCCGGCGAAGGGCTGGCGGCTGTAACGGCCGCCGGGCGCCACCGCGATGGTGGCCGGATCGTACACCTGATAGTTGCTGCCGACCTTCAGCAGGTCGGAGAGATCGCCGTTCCGCCAGGCGGCGCGAGGCACCGTCGAGGTCATGGACCCGCCGACGTTGGGGTCGCCGAACTTGTTGGCTTCCCAGGTGAAGAACCAGAAGGTCCTGTTCTTGCCGTTGTAGAGCTTTGGGAAATAGACCGGGCCGCCGCCGGCCAGCCCGTAGCGATTGTCCCGATAGATCGGGAGCGTCAGCCCGGAGCGGTTCTGGAAGATAGTAGGTGTATCGAAAGCGGAGTGCCGCAACCACCACCAGGCCTGGCCGTGGAGGCTGTTGGCTCCGCCCTTGGTGCTGACGTTGACCAGCGACCCGAGGGTGCGGCCGATCGAGGCGTCGAACGACGAGGTCTGCACCTTGAACTCGGACAGCGAGGCAGTGGGCGGCGAGAACGCCACGCGCGGGCTGGTCCCGTCGGAGTACACGTTCGAGACACCGTCGATGGTGAACGCGTTGCCGTAGTTCCCGCTGCCGTCGGTGGAAAACTGCGAGGGGGCGTTGTTGAAGGGCGCCTTGCGCAGGCGCATGTCGGTGCCGTTCACCGTGCCCGGCGCCAGGTGGACCAGGTCCATGGCGTTGCCGGCGAACAGCGGCAGTTCGGTGATGCGCCGCTCATCCACCACCTGGCCGAGGGAAGCTTCGGCGGTCTGGAGCAGCGGCGTCTGGGCGGTCACCTCCACCGACTCGGTGATGTTGCCCACTTCGAGGGCGGGGTTGAGCTCCACGGTGTCGTTCACCCGCACCTGAACGCCCTCGCGGACGAACTTGCGGAAGCCGGTCAGCTCGACCGTCATGGTGTAGGTGCCGGGCAGCAGGTAGGGCAGCACAAAGTTGCCGGCAGCGTTGGTCTTGGCGGCCGCCACCACCCGGGTGGCCACGTTGGTGACGCGCACGTCGGCGTTGGGGATCACCGCGCCGCTGGGATCGGTGACGCGGCCCACGATGGTGCCGCGCGGATCCTGAGCCAGCACGCAAACAGGGAGCAGTACGGCCAGCAGAAGGACTGCCTGCCAGGTACGAGACATAGGCTTCTACCTCCTCACGAGACTAGAGCAGCATGATACCACACCAGCCCCTGGAGCGTTAAAGCAATGGCTTCCTGGCCGATTAAGAGCTTGGTGCCGCCGCGCCGGAGGCCGGGGTCCCGGCTTGCGGCAGCACCATTTTCAGGATCTCGGAGCGGGGAACCACCCCGACGCGCCCGTCCACCACCTGGCCGTCGTTGAACAGCAGCAGCGTGGGAATGCTCTGGATGCGGTAGCGCGCCGCGATGCTCATGTTGCTGTCCACGTCCACCTTGCCGACCTTGAGACTGCCCGCCAACTCGTCGGCTACCGCATCCAGCGTGGGTGCCAGAACCTTGCAGGGGCCGCACCACTCGGCCCAGAAATCCACCAGCACCGGAACCTTGGAAGCCAGGACCTCTTGATCGAACGTCGCATCGGTAAGAGTCAGGGTATTGGGACCCGCCATAGCCGGAATCGAGCCTCCCAGTCTCCATGATGCACAAAGCGGGGCCGGGATACACGGGCCGGCCGGGGGCGCAGGGCAAACTTGGCGCTTGCGGCGGGGCCGGCTCCGTGAATAATGGAAAGGAGCCATGCCCAAGCGCGTTCGCTTCAGCCTGAACCGGTTTGTGGAAGCCACCCTGGCGGACGGGTCCCCGCAAGTCCGCCATGGGCTGGTCGAAGCTGACACCCTGTTTGAAACCCGCTCTCCGCTCGCCGAGGAGAAGGGAGCCGCCTACCGGCTCGCGGACGTGCGGCTGCTGCCGCCGTGCTGCCCCTCGAAGATCGTCGGCGTGGGACGGAACTACCGCGAGCACGCCAGCGAGCTCGGCAACCCGGTTCCGGCCGAACCCTTGATCTTCTTGAAGCCGCCGTCGTCGCTCGTCGCCGCCGGAGACGCCATCGTGTATCCGGCCATCGCCAGCCGGGTGGACTACGAGGGCGAGCTGGGGGTGGTCATGGGCCGGCGCGCGCGACACGTGCGACCGCAGGAGGCGGAGAACTGCATCCTGGGCTACACCTGCGTCAACGACGTCACGGCGCGGGATCTGCAACGCAAGGACGGGCAGTTCACGCGCGGCAAGGGTTTTGACACCTTCTGCCCGGTGGGCCCCTGGATCGTGACCCGGGAGGAAGTGGACTTCGAGCGCTTGCGCATCCGCACCTTCGTCAACGGTGAGAAGAAGCAGGACGCTTCGGTGCAGGAAATGATCTTCCCCGTCGGGGCGATCATCGCCTTCGTGACGCAGTTCATGACCCTGGAGCCGGGTGACCTGATCGCCACGGGGACGCCGGCCGGCGTAGGCCCATTGGAGCCCGGCGACGTGGTGCGGGTGGAAATCGACGGGATCGGCGCGCTGGAGAACCGCGTGGTGCGGGGGTGAGTACGCGAATGGCTGCCCCGAGGTCCGCGCACACGCAACCGATGGCCAGGCCCGGCGGGACCTGGCGCGCACTTTTCGCCGTAGGAGGCAAGTCGTGGTTGAGTCGCTGGTCGTAACGCTGTTTCCGATTTCGTTCTTGATCTTCTTGTTTGGCACAGGGGCGTCGCTGCGACGCCGAGGCATAGACGTGGACGGCGTTCCGCCGATCAACCGAGAGCTTTTCTACGCTTCGAAGTGCTCGATTGTCATCTTGTGGACGGCAACGATCTTGCATAGCTGGGGCGTCGATCTGTCTCTCGTTCGAGGGCCGTCGCTCGTGAGATGGATCGCGCTAGGCTTGTGGGCCTCAGGCTTTGTGCTGCTGCTCGTTGGGCGGTTCGGGCTTGGGGACTCCCTTCGGATGGGGTCTGCCAAGGAAGCGGTCGAACTGAGGACCAGTGGGCCGTTCTGCTACAGCCGGAACCCGATGTACTGTGGCCTGTACGCAACCAGTTGCGCCGCCGCGCTCTACACCTGGAACCCGATACTGCTGCTACTTGCGGGATTCGTGATTGCCGTTCACCACCGAATCGTCCTGGCGGAGGAGGAGCACCTGGGAAGGCTGTTCGGTGGGGAGTATGCGGAGTACTGCCGTCGTGTTCGACGGTACGTGTAGCAGCGAGACGGCTGCGCCTCACTCCCACTCGATGGTGGCGGGCGGTTTGTGGGTCAGGTCGTAGAAGACGGCGCAGAGGCCGGGCACGCCCAGCAGCTCGCCGGCCATGCGGCGCAGCAGGGCCGCATCCATCTCTACGGAGCGGGCGGTCATGCCGTCCACCGAGTCCAGAGGGCGCAGCACCACGGAGTCGGGCAGTTCGGGCGTGCCCAGCGGGAGCAGGATCACCGGGAACTGCCAGACCAGGTGGTCGAAGCCGCTCTCGCGGGACAGGCGCCGCACGATGGCATCGGCGCGGCGCAGGCGCGTCAGGCGGTCGGGGCTGAGGGTACCGGGCAGGACTTGAAGCCGCGCGAGGGGGGCGTGCGCGGCGGCCAGTGCCACCACGCGGTTGATGTCGCGCGTGCGGTTGATCAGGCGGGTGGCGGTCTCGTGCAGGCCCGCCCCGGGCGCGGGGAAGCCCTCCAGGGCCAGGATGGGCTGGTAGCTGCGGCAATCGCCCTGCACGCCCACCGAGCGCAAGGGAACCAGCCAGCCCTCCTCGAGCCGCTCGGGGGCGGCCTCCGCCTCCGTGCACAGGCAACGGATGGCCAGGCCCGGTCCGGGGAACGGGTGCCGCGCCAGCAACTCTTCTGGCAGGCCCAGCTCGCGGCCGATCTCCCGCACCTCGTCCTTGTAGAAGAAGCTCAACGGCTCGACCACCCGGCCGGTCTCCATCAGGCGCTGGATGCCTGGCACGCGGTTGTGGTGCGTCTTGATCACGGCGGCCTCGGCGGTGCCGCCGGATTCGATGGTGTCCGGGTAGATGGTGCCCTGGCCCAGGATCCAGTCGCCCTCCAGGAAGTGCTCCTCTTCCAGGATCTCCTCCTGCACCCGAACGAACTGTTCCCCGATGATGCGGCGCTTCTGCTCCGGATCGCAGACGCCGGCCAGGGGCGCGAGAAAGCGCTCGGCCGCTGCCTCGACCCGGATGGTGCCCGGGGCGAAGGCGTCGAAGACGTGGCGAACGAAGTCGGTCTCGCCCTCGCGCATCAGGCCGGTGTCCACGTAAATGCCACGCACGCGGGCCGGGCCGAGGGCGCGCAGGCACAAGGTGTAGGCCACCGAGGAATCCACACCGCCGCTGACGAAGAAGAAAACGTTGCGCTCCCCCACCACCTGGTGGATGTGCGCCGTGATGGCGGGGATGCGCTGTCGCGGGTCCCAGTCCTGGCGGCAGCCGCAGATGCCGGAGACGAAGTTCTCCAGGATCCGTCCCCCCTGGAGGGTGTGGACCACCTCGGGGTGGAACTGCACGCCGTAGAGCCGCCGCGCGGGGTCGCCCATGGCGGCCACCGGGCAGGCGTCGGTGCGCGCCTCGACCTGGAAGCCCGCGGGCAACGCGCTGACCAGATCGCGGTGGCTCATCCAGACCTGGCGGCGCTGGGGGTCCCAGCCCGCGAACAGCCGCGAACCGGGAGTGGCCTCCAGCAGGGCCAGCCCGAACTCGCCCCGCTGGCCTTTCTGGACCGTTCCTCCCAGCAACTGCGCCATCAACTGCAACCCGTAGCAGATCCCCAGCACCGGGATGCCGCTCGAGAACAGGAGCGGGTCCACGGTGGGGCTGCCCGCTGCGTAGACGCTGGCCGGGCCGCCGGAGATGATGATGCCGCGGGCGTCGGCCAACTCGCCGGCCGGAGTGCGGCTGGGGCGCACCTCGGCGTAAACGCCCAGTTCCCGCACCTTGCGCGCGATCAGGTGACAGTATTGTCCCCCCGCGTCCAACACCGCGATTTGAGGCGTGGGAGAACGGGAGCTCAAGCGTCTACTTGCTCACTCGCTGGGCGACTACTCTCTTCGCGGTCTCCAGCAAGGCTCTGGCCTTGGGGAGAGACTCGATGGCCTTGGCCACTGCCGGGTCGGTCTCGATGACCAGTCGGTCGGCGTCATCCACGCTGAAAGCGCTGATGTAGAACTCGCGCCTCAGTTGTAGCCTGAGCCAGTCCAGGTTCTGGGCGAACTCGGCCTCGGTGAACTCGTGCTTCTCGTCCAAAAGGTAGCGGTGGAACTCGCTGAGGAGGTTGTGGTCCGGCTCCCAATTCTTGGGCAGCTTCACTTCGTGGCTGCCGAAGTACTTGGCGGTGAAGTTGAAGAAGGCGGACCGGCGAGCCAGCAAGATCTGGAAGCGGTCCAGGCGGGGCGGAGCGTATTTCTCGTCCGGGGTGATGCCGCCGCCGCCGTAGACGGTGCGCCCGCTATCGGTCATCTTGGCGTCCAGCAAGTTCTTGGGGTCGGTTTCCTTGCGGCCGAAGTAGTAGTCCAGGAACGAGGAGTTGGAGTAGTCGCGCTGGATCAACCGGCCGCTGGGCGTGTAGTAGTGGGCGGTGGTCAGAGCCAGCCCCGTGCCCTCGTGCAACGGGTAGACGGTCTGCACCAGCCCCTTGCCGAAGGTGGTTTCCCCGAAAACCCAGCCCCGGTCGTGATCCTGGAGCGCGCCGGCAACGATCTCGGCGGCGGAGGCCGATTGGTGGTCCACCATCGCCACGATGGGATAGTCGCGCCCGGCGCTGCCGTGCCGGGCGGTGTACGGCTTCTCCGAGGAGACCCTGCCGCGATGGGAGACGATGGTCTGGCCCTTGCGCAGGAAGCGGTCGGCGACCGCCACGCCCTCGGTGAGCAGCCCGCCCGGGTTGTTCCTCAGATCCAGGATCAGACCCTTGATGTTCTGCTCGCCCAGCCGCCGGAAGGCCTCCTCCAAATCCCGGCTGGTGTTCTCGTTGAACTGCGAGACGCCCACGTAGGCGATGCCGGGCTTGATCCAG
>CAZIRH010000259.1:0-7083 GCA_964541065.1 uncultured Solibacteraceae bacterium | reverse complement strand
CGGACGGTGATGTTGCCCGCGTCGGTGAACTTGACGGCGTTGCCGACGAGGTTCAACAGAATCTGGCGCAGCCGCACCGGGTCGCCCGCCATCGCCTGGGGGACTGCGGGCGCGACCACCGCGTCCAGCGACAGCCCCTTCTGCTGGGCGCGGACGGCCAGGGTCTTCACGGCGCACGAGACCAAGTCGCGCACCGAGAAATCCACCGCATTCAGCTCCATCCGGCCGGCCTCGATCTTGGAGAAGTCCAGGATGTCGTTCAGCAGAGTGAGCAGGGACTCGGCGGAAACCTGCGCCGTCTCCAAATACTCGCGCTGACCGGTGGAGAGGTCGGTGCCCAGCACCAGGCCCTGCATGCCCAGGATGCCGTTCATGGGCGTGCGGATTTCGTGGCTGACGGTGGCCAGAAACTGGCTCTTCAGGCGGCTGGCTTGCTGGGCCTCGACCAGCAGGGCCTCGATGTCGCGCTTCTGCTTCTCCACCAGCGCCTTCTCGGCGGCCAGCTCGCGGGTGCGTTCCTCGACGGCTGCCTCCAGGCGCCGCTGCTCGGCGACGATCCGCCTCAGCCGCCGGCGCAAACCCTGCCAGACCGCCAGCACCAGCAGGGCCGCGGCCCCGCCGCGGAACCACCAGGTCTGCCACCACGGCTGAAGGATGCGGAAGCGTACCTGGGTCGGAGCCTGGCTCCACACCCCCAAGGCGCTGCGCGCCAGCACCTCGAAAACGTAGCTACCGGCAGGCAGGCTGGGGTACTGCACGGCCCGCTGGGCGGTTTCCTGCCACTCCGGCTGGAGGTCCAGGAGCCGGTAGCGGAACCGGACGTCGCTCTCGTTGACGAAGGTCAACGCCGCGAATGCCACCTGGAAGGAACGCTTCCGGTAGGGGATCTCGAGCCTGGCGGCCGGGTCCACCCCCTGCTGCCCGAAGCGCGCCTCGGTCAGCAGGACGGGGGGCGGCAGCTTGGGCAGTTCCCGCTCCAGGGGCCGAAAGCGCGACAACCCGCCGCTGGTTCCGATCCATACGCTGCCGTCCCGGTCGGCGTAGAAGGCGTCCCCGTTGCAGTCGTCCCAGATCAGCCCGTCGGCCTGGCCGTAGTGACGCCAGGCGCGGCCGTCGTAGACGTCTGTTCCGCTGTCGCTGCCGAACCAGATCCAGCCCCGCGTGTCCACGCCCAGGAAGATGGCCTGATCGGAACGCAGGCCGTTCTGCCGCGAGAAGTGCTGGATCTCGGGCGGGCTCTTGTCCAGCACCACCCGGGAGATCCCCACGGCTTCGCGGTAACCCACCCACATGGCGCCGTCCTGGGCCTCGGCCAGGTAGCCCACGTAGTTGCTGTTGAGGCCGTCGCGCGTGGTGAAACGCGTCCAGCGCCCGTTATCGTAGCGCACCAGCCCCAGGTTGCCCGCGGCCCACACCCGGCCCCGGCGGTCCAGGATCAGATCGTAGAAGCGTTCGTTGTCGTCGCTGGCCGGGGGCCGTTGCCGCTCGAAGCGCAGCAGAGGCTCAGCGCCGGCGCTGCGGTAGAGGCCCGTGCGCGCGCCCGCCCAGATCCGGCCGTCGGCGTCCCGAATCAGGCTCAGGACCCGGTCATTGGCCAGGCCGGATTCCACACCGTAGCGACGAATGGCGCCCACGCGCGGGTCCAGGTGGGAGACGCCGCCGGGATCGCTGCCCACCCAGATGGTTCCATCCGGCGCGCCCTCCAGCGCGCGCACCTTGTTGCCGCCCAGTCCCTGCTGTTTGGTCCAGAGCTGCCAGGCGGTCCCGCCGGGGGCCAGAGAGTCCAGACCGTTGTCCGTTCCCACCCACAGCGTTCCGAAGCGGTCCCGGTAGATGTCCCAGGTGTTGCGATTGCTCAAGCCTTCGGCCGGCGTCCAGCTCTCCCACTGGCGGTACCCCAACCAGCGGGCGACGCCCGAGCCGTGCAGCCCGATCCAGAGCGATCCCTCCCGGTCATGCAACAGGCAGCAAATCGAGTCCGCCGCCAAGCCCTTGCTCGAGTCGATGCGTTCCCAGCGGTCGCCGCTGCGGTAGGCCAGGCCCAGGTCGGTGGGTACGAACAGCCTGCCTTCCGCGTCGAGCTGAAGACTCCCCGTGCCGGTGCTCTCGGGGAGCCCCTCGTCCAGGGGGATGAAGCGCGCAGTGCCGCGGTAGCGCACGAGCAGCCGCTGGGCGCTGCGGATCCACACATTCCCCTCCCGGTCCGTCAGGATCGCCTCCCAGCGGTCCTCGGGCACGCCGGCGCCGGCATCCCAGCGGATGGCGCGCCCATCCTGGATCTGGTAGAGTTCATTGCCGGAGGCGGCCCACAGGGCGCCCTGTGGGTCCCGGTGCACTGAATAGACGGGCCCGGGCGGCAAACCCAAAGCTTCGAAGCGCCATTCCAGCTCGGGCTTGGGCGGAGCCGGCCGGCCCACCAGCAGGCCCTCGCTGGTGCCGACGTAGACAGTCCCCTGGCGATCCGAGACGATGGCCGAGCGCCCCAGAGGCTCGTAGCGCACCGGGACGGGAATGGCCTGGAAACGTTCGCCCACGCGGCGCGCCAGCCCGGTCCGGGTCCCCACCCATAACGTGCCGTCGGGACCTTCGTGCAGCGATTCGACGCGCGAGCTGGGCAACCCTGCGCTCTGGAAGAATCCCTGGAAGCGGGCGCCGTCGTAACGGAACAGCCCGTTCTGCGTGCCCACCCACAGGAAGCCTACGCGATCCTGGAGCATGGCCTGGCAGACCGTGTTGGTCAAGCCCTCCGGCTGGCCGTAGTGCTTGAAGCTGTAGCGCTGCGCGGCCAGCGGGGCCCTCAGACAGACCAAGCCAGTAACAAGGGCGGCGCAAACAAAAGCTGACCGGGCGCGTCGGGCAGGCACACTGACCCTCACCAGACTCATCGGACTCCCGGGACATCTTCTTTAGGCGCTTGTTGAAAGACGCCTTCCGGATTCCGGCGAAACAAGGGAAGCCGCCTGTCCCGCGGGTGGCCGAGACGAAAACCAAGTGACATTGGCCCGAGAGGCTGCGCCACGGGATGGCCACCACATGTACACTCAGATGTTGCGCCCAGTGAGCGCCGAGCCATGCGCACCGAATCACGCACTTCCACGGCAGGAGCAGGTTCCGCAATCGGCTTCCGCCCCGAGTTCCTGGACTTTGAGCGCGGCATACGCGTCGGCAACCTCGAGGACCACGAACGCATCACGCGCATTCTCAAGCTGGCGCTGGAGGCCCGCTACGGCCAGCCCTTCATCACCGAGCGCTGGGGCCGGGGCGTCTTCTGGCAGTGGATCGGCTACCTGCCGCGCGCCAACCGCCTGGCCAAGCCGCTGTCCTCTCAGTACAGCTTCGGCTGCGCCAAGTACTTCATCTCGCTGCACTCCGGGGACGATTTGTTCAGGTGCGGCCTCCAGCTTGAGCGCGGCTTCCTGAAAGCGCCCCGCGGCTACCGTGATTGGAAACTGCGCCCGGACTGGGACTGGAACCGGCTGCTGGCGGCACTCAGGCCGCGCAGCCCGATGGAGCAGGAGATCCGGCGGCTGCTGCGCGAGGGCTTCCAGATCCACGCCGGCACGTGGGACGAGGAGTCGCACGACTTCTCCCGCCGGGATTCCCCGGGCGCGCTGAGACTGCGGCGGGTGCTCGAAGGCGCGGCTAAGAACCAGTGGGCCGGGTGGCAGCTTTACTATGGCATGCCGGCCAAGGACGTGCGCGCCGCCACCGGCCCGGACTTGATCGACTCCATGCTGGCCGTCTTCCGCGAAGTCACTCCGGCCATGAACCTCACCATGCAGATCCGGCTGGAAGAGCGAGCCTGAGATCCGGACGCGCCTGGGGCAGTCACACGCCCAGGCGGGAACGCCGCGCCAGCTCGCCCAGGGTCTGATCGGTGGCCGGCTGATGGCCGGGAAGCGGCATGATCCTTTCGTGGATGGCGTCGATGATCCAGGCCGGCTGCGGGAAGAACATGGCCTCCAGCTCCGCCGCGGGCGTGATCCAGTTGCGCGAACCGATCACCACCGGCGGCGCATCCAGGTAGTCGAACGCGAGCTGTGTCAGGTTCGCCGCGACCGTCTCGATCACCGAGCCGCGCTCGACGGCGTCCGAGGCCAGCAACACCTTGCCTGTCTTGCGGACCGACTCGAGGAGGGGCTCGTAGTTGATGGGGTTCGCGGTGCGCAAGTCGATCAGCTCCGCGCTCAGGCCGAAGCGGCGGGCCAGTTCGTCCACCGCGGCGACGGCGGTGTACAGCGTGGGGCCGAAGGTGATGATGGTCAGGTCCTTTCCGGGCCGCTTCAGGGAGGGCTCGGAGAGATCGATCTCGTAGTAGCCCTCCGGCACGCCGCTGGGGACGAACATCTCGCCGACGTCGTATACCTTCTGGCTTTCGAAGAACACCACCGGGTCGGTGCCGGCGAGCGCCATGTTCATCATGCCCTTGGCGTCGTAAGGCGTGACCGGGTAGACGACCTTCAGCCCGGGGATGTGGTGCACCAGCGCCGTCCAGTCCTGGGAGTGCTGCGCGCCGTACTTGGCGCCCACCGAGATCCGCAGCACCACCGGCATCTTGAGCTGCCCTGCCGACATGGCCTGCCACTTCGACAGTTGGTTGAAGATCTCGTCCCCGGCGCGCCCCATGAAATCGGCGTACATCAGCTCGGCCACCACGCGCCCACCCTCCAGGGCGTAGCCCACCGCGGCCCCGACGATGCCGGCCTCCGAGATGGGCGCGTTGAACAGCCGGTGGTAGGGCAGCGCCTCCGTCAACCCGCGATAGACCGCGAAGGCGCCGCCCCAGTCGCGGTTCTCCTCGCCGAACGCCACCATGGTCGGGTCGATCGCAAACCGGTGCAGCAGGGCCTCGAAGATGGCGTCGCGGATGTTGTAGGCCCTCATCTTGGGGACCGGCTTCCCCTCGTCGAGCGGCGTGCGGATCTTCCCGCGGATCTGCTGCACGCGCGGGTTCTCCCCAGGGGCCTGGAGAAACTCAGGCTCACGGTCGTCGAACTTCTCCACGCGCTGGTTCGAGAACATCACCTCTCCGACCAGCTCGGAGGAAACCGGCACGCGCGGCGAGGTCTCGAAATCGGCGGCCAGCTTGAACATCTCGAACACCGTGGATTCGATCGCGGCCCGCGTGTCGCGCAGCGCCTCTGTGGAGAACACGCCGCCATCGGTCATCTTGGCCTCGAAAGCCAGGATCGAATCGGCCCGCCGCCACATCTCGATTTCTTCCTTGGAGCGGTAACTGGAAGCGTCCGACGGCGAGTGCCCGCTGATGCGGTAAGTCACGGTGTCGAGCAGCACCGGACCCCGGCCCTCGAGCAGAATCTGCTTCTTGCGGCGAAAGGCGTCGATCACAGGCAACGGGTCGTATCCGTTGATGCGCTCGGCATGCAGTTGCTCGGGATTGACGCTGGCGCCGATGCGGGCGATGAACTCGCAGCCCATGGTCTCGCCATAAGGCTGCCCGCCCATACCGTAAAAGTTGTTCATGCAGTGGAAGATGATGGGCAGGCCTCCGCCCAGCGCCGGGTCCCACAGCTTCCGGTACTGGTCCATGCTGGCGAAGGTGAGGCCCTCCCAGACCGGGCCGCAGGCGAAGGAAGCATCGCCGATGTTGGCCACCACGATGCCGGGCTTGCGGTTGACGCGCTTGAACAGCGCCGCCCCCGGCGCGATGGAACCCGATCCGCCCACGATGGCGTTGTTCGGGTAGATCCCGAACGGCGTGAAGAAGGCGTGCATCGACCCGCCCAGGCCCCGGTTCAGGCCCGTCTCGCGGGCGAATATCTCGCTGTAGGCCCCGTAGACAAGGAACTTCACCGCCAGGTCTCGCACGCCACCCTGGTGAGCCTTCTCCAGCGGCCGGAGAATGGCGCCGTCCCGGTACGACCGCATGATGTCCAGCAACTGCGCCTCGCTCAGTTGGCGGATGGCCGAAAAACCCTTGGCCAGGATTTCGCCGTGGCTGCGGTGCGAGCCATAAATGTGATCGTCGGGCGTGAGCGCGAAGGCCATGCCGACCGCAGCGGCCTCCTGGCCGGTGGACAGGTGCGCCGGCCCCAAGTGGCTGTAAGAGACGCCCCGGTAGGCGCCTTTGAGCTTGACCTCGTTCAGGATGGTCTCGAACTCGCGCAGCGCGCACATGTCCCGGTAGATGCCGAGCAGGTGGTCGCGCGAGTACAGCGCCAGCTCTTCGGCGAGCGTCTTCTGGTACGCGTTAACCTCGATGTCGCCAAAGCGAATGCGATCTCGCGCCAGCACCTTGGCCGGGTCAATGGTGATCGACTTGGGCATCGCAGATTGCCTCGATGTTTTCGATCTCCTCGCGGACGACTTGCAGGAACCGGGCCGCCGGCGCGCCGTCAATGACCTGATGATCGACCGTCAGCGACAACCCGATGCGATCGACGAACTCGATTTTCCCCTCGCGCCGCACCGGCCGGACCTCGATGGCATTCACCCCCAGCAGAGCCACCTGCGGCGGGTTCAGGATGGGCGTGAAGGACTCGACGCCCAGGTGGCCCAGGTTGCTGACGGTGAAGGTCGCGCCCCTGAGATCATCCGGGGAGATGCTTCCCTCGACCGCCCGCCGGGTGAGCTCCTTGACTTTTGCCGCCAGCTCCGCGAGCGTGAGCTTCCCGCTGTCTTTGACGACCGGCGCCAGCAGGCCCCGGGGCGTCTCGCACGCAAACGCGAGGTTGATGCCGGCGTGTTGATACAGCCTTCCGTCGATCAGCTCGGCGTTGAGCTCCGGCATTCGCTGGAGCGCCCGGATGGCGCAGAAGATCACCATCTCGTGGATGTTGATGTCGGGGATGTCTCCGCGCTGGCAGGCTGTCCTGATCTTGGCCCGCAGCGCCAGGAGTCCCGCGGCGTCCGCCGACGAGTTCACAGTGTACTGGGCCGACGTGGCCAGCGATTCTCGCATGCGCCGGGCGATTCTCTCCCTGACGCCCGAGAGGGGCGCCGGCGCGCTGGGCGGCGCGTAGCAGGCCCGCCGGAGGTCCGCTTCGAGCACCCTGCCGCCGGGTCCCGACCCGGTCACGCCGCTCGCTTCCAGGCCGTGCTCCGCGGCGAAGCGCCGCGCCC
>CAZIRH010000258.1:0-7094 GCA_964541065.1 uncultured Solibacteraceae bacterium | reverse complement strand
GGCCACGCGTGGACGCCGGACAGCCGGGAGGTGGTGTTTTCCTCCCGGCGCGAGGGCAGCGACGCGCTGTGGCGGCTGGAAGTGAGCGCGGGCCGCGCTCCCGAGAGGGTCGCCGGCGTGGGCAGCGAGTGGGCCAGTTTTCCCGCCATCGCGCCGCGAGGCCACCGTTTGGCCTACGTCGCCAGCATCCTGGACACCAACGTCTGGCGCCTCGAACTGGCGCCGGGCAGCGCGCCGGCGCAGTGGATCGCCTCGACGCAGGCCGACGAGAGTCCCCGCTACTCCCCGGACGGCCAGCGGATCGCCTTTGTCTCGACACGCTCCGGCCAGCGCCAGATCTGGATCTCGGACAGCGCCGGAGGTAACCTGGCCCAAATCACCAACCTGGGACCGAATTCCCTCAGCGACCCGCGCTGGTCTCCCGATGGCGCGCGCCTCGCGTTCGTCAACACCGAGCAAGGCCAATGGCACAGCTATGTGGTCAGCGCCTCGGGCGGCCTGCCGCAGCGGGTGACCACCGGGCTTCCCGAGGACAGGGCCGTGAGCTGGTCGCGCGACGGGCGCTTCATATACGTCTCCTCGCAGCGGCAGATCTGGAAGGCGCCGTGGGAGCCGGGCGCCCCCAAGGCCGGGCGGCCCGTCCAGGTGACCCTCGAAGGCGGCTTTGGAGCCGTCGAGTCGCCCGACGGCAAGTTCCTCTACTACGCGAAAGCTCCGGACTTCGCCACGCGCGGGGCGGCCGCCCGCAGCAGTCTCTGGAGAGTCCCCGTCGAGGGCGGGAAGGAGATGGAGATCGCGCCAGCGCCGCTGGGCCGGGGCGGCTTCGAGATGGCGGCCCGGGGAGTCTATTTCCTTGTCCCGGGCGACGCCGGCGGCCATGCCGTCCACTTCCTCGACTTGGCGACCCGCACCTCCAGGCTGGTGGCCACGCTGGCCACCGAGAAGCCGCTCCTGCGAGGCTCGCGAGAGTTCAGCGTCTCCCCCGACGGCCGCTACCTGCTCTACACCCAGGTCGATCAGCGCAACAGCGACCTGGTGCTGGTGGAGAACTTCCGGTGACGGTTGCGATTAGAAGCGGAACGACGCGCCCACGAACGGCCCGGAGATCCGCACCAGGACATAGTCGGGATCGAATTTCGGATTCAGACGGAACAGGCGGTATCCCGCAGTCAGGCCGAGATGACGGACAGGCAGGACCTTGAGGGCGAGCTCGCCGTCCAGCGCGTACCCGTACTTGCCGATCGTGATTCCGGAGAAATCGCCGGAGATGTTCACCTTCGGATCAGGGTTGATGTCCAGCGCAATTCCGACGGTCGGCAGGGGCGCCACCGCTTTTTCGGATTCCGAGATCGGGGGACGCAGATCGGGGGCCGCCAGCGAGGCCTTCAACCACAGACAGTGCGCCGCCAGCAGAGTGCCCACCCGGAACTTCCCCTCGGCAACGTTGATGAACTGATAGCCCCAGCCGACCCTGAGGTCTTTGAACTCGATAGCGGACACGACCCTGGCGCCCACCGTGTAGGTCTTTCCGCTGAAATCGATCGTTCGCTGGACATTCCGGTCCCCGTCGTAACCCATCTGGACGTAGCTGATCCTCAACCTGCTTCGCCCCTGAGACTGGAAGTTGAACCTCACCTCCGCGAAGTTCCGGTCTTTGAATCCCAGGTCGGATTTGAAGTTGATGTCCGTGCCGACTCCGTTCTCGGTGAACTTCATCCGTTGCGTGGAACCCGTGATCCAGTAGTGTCCCTCGAACTCGGCGACCCGCTGGCCAAGACCAGCGCCCGCCGCCAATAAGAACGAGCAGGTTAACCACCAAGAGATCCTCATGTGCACTCATCCTTTCAGGACACGCAATTGTCGCAAATCCGTAAGTCGCTCACCGAATACTGACTGTCAGCGTGTTGGCTTTCTTGCCGTCCACGGTGAGTTCGACAGGGACCTCGCCGCGGCCGGCCAGCGCGCGCGGCAGGCGCACGTTGACTTGGTCCAGGCCGGCGTACTGCCCCTGGGCCGCCGCCCCGAGCACCTCGGCCGGCTGCCCGCCGATTGCCGCGGTCACGGCCGACCCCAATCCGCGGATCCCCGTCCCATACAACAGCAGAATCACCTGATCGCTGGTCCCGCCCAGGTCAATCGGCACGGCCACGTGGCGGCCTGAAGCTGCACTGTATTCGAAAACGTACTGCGGCGACTGAGCGCCGGCTGTGGTGTAGCGTTGCGCCAGCGCCGCAGCGACGCCGGCGCCGTCACTATTGGCCGAGAACAGCCCCGGTGCGACCGCTTCCACCTGGAGCGGCATGGAGGCGCTACCGCCTAGGGTGGTCACCTTGATTGTGGCCGAGCCGGGCTTGGTTCCGGCGGGCACCAGGAAATTGATTTGGCCGGGCGCCACGAAGTGCAGCGGCGCGGCCCGTTCGATGCCCGCGCTATCGATCACCTTAACGCTCGTGCCGCCCAGCCAGGTGGGCAACGGCGTTGTCTCGGCCACCGCCAGCCCGCCCGCCAGATTGGCGCCAAACAGCGAGACCCAGGAATCAGGCGCCGCCCGCCCTGTCTCAAAGCTGGCTGCGTTCTTGATCCCGATGACCGAGGGCGGATTCAGCGGGGCAAGCTTGCGGATGCGGTGGTTATACCGGTCGGCGATGTAGATACTGCCGGCCGCGTCCACCGCCACACCGTGGGGCTGGAAGAATTGCGCTTCGGTGGCCGGACCGCCGTCGCCGCCGAAGCCGCTCTGCCCGGTGCCGGCTATCGTGCTGATGGTGCCCTCCGGACTCACCTTCCGGATGCGGTGGTTGTAAAGATCGGCGATGTAGAGGTTCCCCGCGCGATCGAGCGCCACGCCGTGAGGCTGCCAGAACCGCGCGGACGTGGCAGGGCCCCCATCACCTTCGAACCCAGTCTGCCCGGTGCCAGCAACGGTGCTGATCGTGCCGTCGGGCACGACCTTGCGGACACGGTGATTCCCCCGATCCGCGATGTACAGGTTGCCAGTGGAATCCACCAGCACGCTGGTGGGATTGTTCAGTTGCGCGGCTGCCGCATGACCGCCATCGCCGCTGAAGCCGGACCTCCCCGTACCCGCCACGGTGATAATCTCGCCGTCAGGCGCCACGCGCCGGATGGCGTGGTTCCAACTGTCGGCGATGAACACGTTGCCGGACCTGTCTAGCGCCACCCCAGTCGGCCTGTTGAGCCTGGCTTGAAGCGCTGGCCCGCCATCCCCGGTGTACCCTCCCCAGCCTTCGCCCGCCAGCCTCCGGATGATGCCGTCGGGAGTCACCTTGCGAACTTTGTGATTGGCACTGTCAGCGATGTACAGGTTGCCGGCGGCGTCCACCACGACGCCGCTGGGCTCATACAACTGGGCTGAGGTCGCCTTGCCGCCGTCCCCGCTCATGCCAGCCGAACCCGTACCCGCCACCGTGCGGATCGTGCCGTCAGTCGTCACCTTGAGAATTCGGTGGTTGAACGTGTCGGCAACGTACAGATTGCCGGCCCCATCCACCACCACGTCGCTGGGGGCCAGCAGTTGCGCCGCAGCCGCGGCGCCGCCGTCCCCTCCTGTGGTTGTCGTGCCCGCAAAGGTTGAAATCGTTCCGTCGCTCACCTTGCGGCCGCGGCGATTGCCCAGGTCCACGATATACAGCGTCCCGGCAGGGTCCACGGCCACAGCCTGCGGGTAAGAAAGTTGCGCCGCCGTCGCCGGCCCTCCGTCTCCCGCGTAGCCGGGCGGGCCGGTTCCGGCCACGGTCCACATCACACCGTCTGTAGTCACTTTGTGGACCACGCTGGGAACTCCCTGGTTGCCTTCATCGACGATGTAGAGGTTGCCGGTGGCGTCCACCGCCACTCCTGTTGGGTGCCCGAACAGAGCTTCCGTGGCAGGCCCTCCGTCTCCGCCCGAGCCGGGAGTGCCCTTGCCGGCCACCGTGTTGATCACGCCGTCGGCAGTCACCTTGCGGATGCGGCGGTTGTTGGAATCGGAGACATACAGGTTCCCAGCGCTATCAACAGCCACCCCTAAGGGCCATTCCACGCATGCTTTGGTGGCTGGGCCGCCATCTCCGCAGAAACCCAGCAGGCCATTTCCGGCCACCGTGTGGATGACGCCGTCGGCACTCACCCTGCGAATCCGGTGGTTGGCACGGTCGGCGATGTACAGGTTGCCAGCGCCGTCCACGGCCAAGGCAGACGGCCCGTTGAGCTGCGCCTCGGTGGCGCGCCCGCCGTCCCCGCTGAAACCTTGCTGTCCGCTCCCGGCGACGGTGCTGATAACATTGCCCGGTGTGACCTTGCGCACGCGTTGGTTTCCCCGGTCGGCGATATAGAGGTTCCCGGCCGCGTCCACCGCCAGGCCGGCCGGGGCGGCCAGCCGCGCTTCGGTGGCCGGCCCGCCGTCCCCACTGAAACTCCGCCTGCTCTCCGCGCCCGCCACCCTTCGGATGATCCCGTCCACGCCCACCTTCCGGACGACATGAGCCTCCACATCGGCAATGTAAATGTTCCCCGCGGCGTCCCGCGCGATCCCGATGGGCGAGAAGAAAACCGCCGCCGTCGCCGGGCCGTCATCTCCCAAGTTGACGCCAAGCCCGGCGACAGTGCTGATCAAATAGGATTGTGCAGCGCCCTCAAGGGAAAGCCCGAGCGCGAGCGCGATGCCCAACAATGTGCGTCTCGTTGTCTTGACCTCACCGAATGTTCACGCTCACCAGGTTGGCCTTCTTACCGTCCACTGTAAGTTCGATGGGGACCTCGCCGCGGCCGGCCAGCGCGCGCGGCAGGCGCACGTTGACTTGGTCCAGGCCGGCGTACTGCCCCTGGGCCGCCGCCCCGAGCACCTCGGCCGGCTGCCCGCCGATTGCCGCGGTCACGGCCGACCCCAATCCGCGGATCCCCGTCCCATACAACAGCAGAATCACCTGATCGCTGGTCCCGCCCAGGTCAATCGGCACGGCCACGTGGCGGCCTGAAGCTGCACTGTATTCGAAAACGTACTGCGGCGACTGAGCGCCGGCTGTGGTGTAGCGTTGCGCCAGCGCCGCAGCGACGCCGGCGCCGTCACTATTGGCCGAGAACAGCCCCGGTGCGACCGCTTCCACCTGGAGCGGCATGGAGGCGCTACCGCCGGCGGTCGTCACCTTCACCGTGGCGGCGCCAGTCTTGCTCGCGGCGGGCACCAGGAAGTTGACTTGGCCGGGAGCGACGAAGTGGAGGCTGGCGGGGCGCTCGGTCCCGGCGCTGTCGGTGACCGAGACGCTGGTGCCATCCAGCGAAGTGGGGAGCGGAGTGGTTTCGGCGGCGACGAGCCTGCTGGCTAAGTTTGTCCCGAACAGGGAGGCCCAGGAATCGGGAGCCGCGCGGCCGACCTCGAAACTGGCGGCGTTCTTGACGCCCCCGGCGGCAATCGACGGCGCGGGCACAGGCGTGAGCTTGCGGATGCGGTGGTTGGACGTGTCGGCGATGTAGACGTTGCCGGCGGCATCGACCACCAACCCTGCGGGCAATGTCAATTGGGCTTCTGTCGCTGGACCGTTGTCGCCACCGAAACCCGGCGTTCCCGTTCCCGCAATGGTGTTGATGATACCGTCTGGGGTCACTCTGCGCACACGGTGGTTGGAGGAATCTGCGATGTAGAGATTTCCCGCTCGATCTGCCGCCACACCTCGCGGGTGCATGCCCGCGGAGGTGGCGCGGCCGCGGTCCCCGCTGAAGTCCTCGGAGCCGTTGCCCGCGACTGTGTCGATGGTGCCGGCAGGTGTCACCTTGCGGACGCGACGGTTGTTCTCATCTGCCAAGTATAGGTTACCGGCCGGGTCGAAAGCCAGCAGTCGCGGCCAGTTAACCTGCGCGCGAACGGCCGGACCGCCGTCGCCGCTGAAGCCAGCCTGTCCCGTGCCGGCGACTGTGCTGATGATGCCGGCGGGCGTCACCTTGCGAACGCGGTGACCAGCTCTTTCGGAGATGTACAGGTTGCCGGCGGGATCGAAGGCTAGGCCGGCCGCTGGTTCCAATGCCAGGCGCGCTGCCGTGGCTGGGCCGCCGTCGCCCGGGACATTGTCGCCCCCGCCCGCCACGCTGGTGAGCCCTCCGGAGAGGTCGCACTTGACTACCCGCTGCGACATGAGGTCCGTTACGTAGAGGCTCCCGGCCGCATCCAGGGCAACGCTGGCGGGGTACACCAACTGGAACCCGCTTACCGAGCTGATCGCGCCGGAAGGAGAGATCTTGCGCACCGCGAGGTTCAGAAGATCGGCGATGAACAGGTTCCCATCGGCGTCGAGAGCCACGTCCATTGGGTAAAACAGCCCGGCGGCGACCGCCGGCCCGCCGTCCCCAGTGAGATGGCTTGCGCCGGCCACGGGTCGAACCATGCCCTCCGGAGTCACCCTCCGCACCACGTTGAGATAACGCTCTGAGTAACAAACGTTGCCCGCCGCGTCTGCGGCGACGCCGCCGACCGGTGACAACGCGACTTGGCTGGCTGGGCCGCTGTCTCCGGGCATCAGGACGGTACTGCCTCCACCCACCAGCGTGCTGATCATCCCGGCGGGCGTGACCTTACGGATTCTCTGGTCTTCCCCGATATACAAGTTCCCGGCGCTGTCCAAGGCTACGCCGCCTTGTCCCGATTGCAGACTGAGTTGCGCTTGGGTGGCCGGGCGGTTGTCTCCGTTGTAACCGCGCACGCCCGTGCCCGCAACAGTACTGATGCCTTCGGAGGTATCCACCTTGCGGATGCGTGCGTTTCCGTTGTCCATGATGTAGAGGTTGCCACCGCTATCGACTGCCACAGCGGAGGGTTGGAGCAGTTGGGCCTGGGTGGCCGGGCGGTTGTCGCCGTTATAGCCGGCCGCGCCGGTGCCCGCCACGGTAGTGATGATGCCCGCGGGCGTGACTTTACGGACCCGGTGGTTGCCGCGGTCAGCGATGTAGACGTTGCCAGCGGCATCGACGGCCACGGCGCAGGGGCTGGCAAGTTGCGCCTGGCTTGCGGCGCGGCTGTCCCCGTTGTAGCCGGGTGCCCCAGTACCCGCCACCGTGCTGATGATGCCGCCGGGCGTCACTTTGCGGACCCGGTGACCTTCCTC
>CAZIRH010000257.1:0-7122 GCA_964541065.1 uncultured Solibacteraceae bacterium | reverse complement strand
CAGGCCCGCGTGGCGATCCAGGTACCACTCGCCGGCAGTGTCCAGCGCGTCCGGTGCGTTTTCGATGAAGTAGCGTGCATCGCTTTCGCGGTTCGAGGGCCGCGGGTCGCCTGCCAGCACCGCCACACGCGCCTGCTCGTCCACCGAGACGATGGGCATGCGCAGCTCGGCCCAGGCCAGCAGCGCCACCACCTCCGCTTCCCCGCCCTCCCAGCTCTTGCGGATGTCGCCACCGCGGTACTTAAGCCGGAAGGGCTTGTCCTGCGAGCTGGGGCCGTCGATGCGGAAGAAGCCGAAGTTCGGCGTGCGGGCGCGCTGAGCCCGTCGCCCGCTCACAAACAGTTGCCGGAACTGGGCCCCGGTGTCCGCAACCCAGGCCGCACCCGGGCCCTTTCGCCAGCCTTCGATTCTCCGGCCGCCGCTGATCACGGGGTGCTCGCCCGCAAAGGCCGCGTAGACGACTGGCCGGTCCGCCGCGCCCGAATCCTCCGGCGTGAGCACGAACGGCTCGCTGAGGTGGTAGGTTCCGCCGCGCACCAGCACGGTCACGGAATCCCGCACGCGCCAGCTCTCGCGTAGGCTGCGGATGGTGTCACGCGCCGTCGCCAGCGACGGCAACGGACCGTCGGTCCCCTCGGCGTTGGGCGCCGGGCTCCGTCCCGACCAGCCCAGGCGGCCCTGGGGAGAGACGTAGAGCGTGGTCTGGCTCCACGCCGCCAAGGTCAGCCAGGGCGAACACCCCAGCAGAATCCGGGCCAACTTGGTCATTGACGCGCTCCTGTCCCCTGGGCCATCGCTGGGAGGAAGTAGAACACCTCGAACACCGGGCGGCTGTGCCGGTCGCGGACGACGCACCAGACGTGTTCGCGGTACCCATGCCGCTGGGCGAAGCCCGCCAGGGGTTCACGCCTTCCCGGGAAGAGCTCGCTGCCCTTGACGTGCGCCACAAAGCAGTTCTGCGGAGTCGAGATCAGCATCCCGTAGCGCTGCGCACCCCGCACCTCCCAGCCGGCTTCCATGGGCAGCCAGCCTGCCAGCGGCAGCCGGCCCTTTCCCAGCAGGCGCAGAGGTCCGGCAACCCCCCAGTCCAGCACGTAGATGCTACCGGGCCGAGTTCGCTCCAGGAATCGCCACAGCGCATTCGAGGCGTCCGTCCACCCGACCGAGGCGCCCTTGCGCACGATCTCCGCCAGGTAGTGGTTGGTCACCGCCAGGCTGGAAAGGCACACCGCCAGCAGCAGCACCGCCACCAGCTTGCCGGCGTGACGCCACCGCCAACGGGCCAGTCCGCCCGCCGCCGTGCCCACCAGCATGTGCGGCAACGGCCACAAGAGCACCGCGTGGTGACTGGCGCCCCCCAGTCTGGCGGACGCCAGGATCAGCCAGGCCACGCCAGCCGCCACCAGGCTGAACAGCATGGGCCGCCGCGCAGGGGTCCGCCAGAGAATCGGAATCAGCACGACTGCCGCCACCACCGCCCAGGGCAGGTAGTGACTCCTGGGACCTCCCAGGGCGTCGCTCACCGCCACCGAGGTTCTGTCCACGATACTGTCCGGGGGCGCCGGCTTCTCCGGCGTGTCCTCGCGGTTGAACAACCCGAACAGCGAGGAGCCATCCAGGGTGCTCCGCAGCATGGCGAGCTTGTGCGCCGGAGCCTCGATGGCAAACCCGCCGGCGGAGGCGACCAGTCTCCCCGGCGCGCCCCAATTCCCGACGATGAACGGCAAAGCCCCCACGGCCCCACAGCCCGCCGCAATGAGCACGTTCCGCCATCTGAGGGCCTGGATCACCTCGCGCCGGTACACCAGGCACCCGGCCACCACGAAGCCAGCGAGCGTCCAGGCGAACGCCGCCTTGTCCCACAGCGCCAGGCCGCCGCAGAAGGCGGCCCATGCCAGCATCTGCCGCCGCCCGGTTTCGTGAAAGCGCACCAGCAGCCACAGCATGAGCACCGCCAGCAGGTGCTGCAATACCACCGGTCCCCAGTCGGACAGACTGGTGAGCACGAACATGGTGTCGCAGGCCAGCAACGCGCACGCGGCCACCGCCGCCCACGTGCCGACCGCCCGCCGCATCAGCCGGTAGAAGAGCCAGACCGTGAACGCCGCCGCCAGCAACACCGGCGTGCGCAGCGAGTACACACTGGGACGCCAGACGGCAAAGATGGGCCTGTAGATCCAGGCCTTCAGGCAGCCCAGGTAGTAGTCCAGCATCAGCGGGATCTCGCGCCCAAAGGCGGGCACCGACACCCGGACTGATTTGGGGCGGAACAGCGCGGAGCCGAACAGCGCTTCATCTTCCTGTATGCCCAGCAGGTCGATGAACGCGCAGCCCTGGGCCACAAACAGCGCGACCAAGGCCAGCGCCGCCAGCGTCGCGCCGTGGTGGCGAAGCCACTCCCTAACGTTCACGGCCTCACCAGCTCGTACCAGGGAGCCAGCGCCTGCCCGTCGGCCTGGAGGTGAATCCGGAAGGCGCCTTTTAGCTTCTCTACGGCGCCGCCCAGCGGCTTCAAGCGCTCGCCGGCCCCGTCCAGGGGATACACAGTCAGGCGGTTGAGCGAGGTGCGCAGGGTCAGGAAGCACTCCACGCGCTCCATCTCGACCGGCGGGCTGCCGCCGTTGCGGTTGCCGGACGGCCTGTTGGAGCCGGGCTCCGGCTCCAGCGTCCACCAGTCCTGCGCGTTGCCGTAGGGGATGAGCCGCTGCCTGCGCGGAGGATCGGAGCCCGGCTGCGACCCCAGGGTGTAGCCGGGCAGCGACAGCAGCATACGCCGCGATTCCTTGAGCGGCCGCCCGTCCAGCGCCGTCAGCAGCGCGGCGACGAATCCCCGCGAGGCCGGCGCCAGCTCGATCTCCAGGGCGCCCGCTGCGATCCGGTTGCCCGTACCGAGAAATCCGAAAACGCCTGCGGCCATGGGCGCCGCAACCACCAGCAGCTTCTTGTCCCGGTCGTAGGTGAGCTCGCCGCGGTCGGACCGCACCGGCCAGGAGACGGGCGCTGTGGCCGCATCCGGCACGCGCCTGCCCTCGGCGGCCTGGATGGCCACCGGATGGAGCAGCGCGACTTCCGGCTGGTAACCCACGGCCGCGGCCAGCGCGGCGGCCACGTTGCCGATGCGCTTCTGGCGCGCCGCGGCGAGGCGAACCGCCAGCGGCAGCGGCACCGTGACCGGCGCCTTGCCCGCCTGGATCGCTCCGCTGCGGAACAGCCACGCCGATTGCCCGAGGTTGGGGATCTTGGTCCAGTCGCCGTTGATGTTGAACCCGCTGGGCACGCGCGTATCCCAGTTCCGGCCGTGCTCGTAGGCGAAGTGCATGATCGAATCCCAGTCCTGGAAGGCCCCGAAGGCCGCCAGCGTCGGGTCGATCTCCGCGGCCTGCCGGTTCGGCCAGGCCTGGTTGAATTCGCTCACCGTGTAAGGCTTGCCGGCTTCGCGCGCCGCGGCCATGTTGAGGAACGCCCCGAGGCCGGCGCCGACTGAGGAACTATCGCGGATGCGCCAGTCCCGCGCGTCCCAGCGCACATTGGGGAAGTTGTAGTGGTCGATGTAGAAATGGTTATCCTGGTAGTCCAGGTCCTGGTGGGAATCCAGGTTCAACAGGCCGCCGTAGCCCATCTGGGTGCCCGCCACCGGCACCAGGGCGCCGGCGGCTCCCCGCACCACCTCCAGGATCCGCCGCAGGTAGTCGCGATCGCGGTCGGCCAGGAACAGCAGGTAGTCGTCGGGGCTTTGCGCCACGCCGCCCTCGCCGGAGCGCGCGCGCAGGAACGCTTGCCACTGGCGCTCGAGCTCGGACTGGTACTCTCCCTGCGCGGCGCGCTCGAGGTTGCCGCGCTGGTGGGCCTCCACCAGCGAGCTCTCATTGTCGATCTCGACCATGCCGAGCACCGGGTCGCCCTGGAGCCTCAGCGCGGCGATCACCTGGCGCGCGTACTCCGCCTGCAACTGGATCATGCGCGGGTGGAAGATGTGGAGCGGCTTGGATTGCGTGGGCATGGATTGCCCGTCCGGCATGGGGGGCACCTCATCCACCTCGGGGCGAAACACGTAGCCCACGTGCAGGTTCAGATTGATGTAGATGCCCTCTGCGGCGAGCGCATCCAGAAGCGCCCGCAGCCGGGCCACCGACACCGGATTCAGCGTCGGGTACGGGCCGGTGGTGAGCAGGCTGCGGGCCTCCTTCGGATCGCGGTCGGGCGAGCTGTCCATGTGGTGCAGCCGCACCAGGTTGATGCCCAGCTTGCGCAGACGCCTGGCGATGCGCACCGCGTCGGCCTGCTCGGGGAAGTTCCCGCCGAAGCACAGGTTCGTGCCGAACAGCCGCACCCGCTCATCGTCGGCGGTGTTCGGCCGGCGGTCCCGGCCCAGCCGGTAGAAGTGACCGTCCCGCACGAACAGCCGGTCGGCCGCCGTGAGGGGGCGGTTCAAGAAACTGAAATCGGCGGCTCCCGTGAGCCGGTCCTGATCCACCGCGAACCGGTAGAAGCGGTCCTCGGTCAAGGCCGGCAGCGCCAGCAGAAGTGCCGCACAGATGACTCTCATCCTGACTCCTGACTCCTGACTCCTACTGCTCTGTCACGATTTCATACCACGGCGCGGGCGTCTGCCCCTCGCCCTGCAAGTGGATGCGGAATCCGCCCGCGACGCGCTCGACGGCGGACGCTCCCAGCGGCTCCAGCCGGTTGCCTGTCCCATCCAGCGGATAAGCCGTCAGCCTGGCCGCCTGCGTGCGCAGCGTCACGTAGCACTCGACGCGCTCCATCCACACCGGGCGCTGGCCCCCGTTCATGTTTCCGGACGGCTTGCTCGCGTAGCTCGGCTCCGGCTCGAGGGTCCACCAGTCCTTGGTAGTTCCGTAGTTGACCAGCGCCTGGGGCCGCGGCGGATTCGAGCCGGGCTGCGTGCGCAGCGTGCAGCCGGGGTTCGTCAGCAGCATGCGGCTGGAAGTGGCCAGCGGTTCCCAATCGAGCGAGGTGAGCAGGACCGCGGCGAAGCCGCGCGCGTCCGGGACCAGCTCCAGATCGATGGAGCCTGCGGTCACCTGGTTCTGGCCCACGAATCCGAACACCCCCGCGGCCCTGTCAGCATGGATCAGGAACAAACGCGCGTTGCGGTCGTAGGTCAGCTCGCCGGTGTCGGAGCGGTAGGGCTCCTGGGGCGTCGCCGTGGCGGAATCCGGGGCCGGCCCTGCATCGTCTTTGACCAGCCGCACCGAATGGATGAACGCGTTGGCGGAGTTCCAGCCCAGCGCCGTGCCGAGGAACGAGTTGATGGCGTTGTTGCGCTTCTCCCACCCGGCGCGCATCCGTAGCGCCTCCGAAAGCGGAACGTCGATGGCTTCCACCGCCGGCCGGATCGCGCCCCACCGGAACAGCCACGCCGCCTGGCCGAGGTTGACCCACTTCGGCCAGTCCCCGTTAATATTGAACCCGTTGGGCACGCCATCGTCCCAGCCACGCCCGTGCGCGTAGGCGAAGTGCATGATCGCGTCCCAGTCCTGGAAGGCGCCGAAAGCGGCCAGGGTCGGGTCGATTTCGGCGCCCTGCCGGTTGGGCCAGGGCTGGTTGTACTCGCTCACCGTGTAGGGCCGGCCCCGTTGCCGGGCAATGGCCATGTTGAGGAACTCGCCCAGGCCGCCGCCCAGCGAGGAGCTGTCCCGGATGCGCCAGTCCCGCCCGTCCCATTGCACGTTGGGGAAGTTGTAGTGGTCCACGTAAAAGTGATTGTCGTCGTAGTCCAGCGCGTCGTGGGAATCGAAGTTGACGAGGCCCCCGTAGCCGACCTGTGTTCCGGCCACCGGCACCCAGCGGTCGGTGGTCTCCCGCACCGCCTCCTGGATGGCGGCCAGGTAGGCGCGGTCGCGGTCGATCAGGAAGCGCAGATAGTCGTTGGCGCGTTCCTCGGTGGCGTACTCGTCATCACCCACCACAGACACGTTGGCCGCCGCGAGGCTCTCGCCGTCGGCGAGCCCGCGCCGGCCGGTGGCTCGCACGCTGGCGTTGCGAACATACACCGTCGTCCCCACCAGCTTCTCGATGGACATGCCGAAGCGCCCGATGCCCTCCATGGCGAAGGAGGGTTGGAAGCCCATGCGGTACTGCTGCCACTGGTTGGTGAGGGCGATGGTCGAGTTGACGGCCGTGCGCCAGGGGCTGACGTTCTGCTTGACGTCCCAGTAGATGCTGCGCGAGACGCCGTCGGGCAGGTCCGCCCGCACCTCGACTTCCACGGTGTAGTGCCGGTCGGTTGCCATCGAGAAGCCCACTTGCTTGAGAATCACGACGTCACTGCCGTTCAACACCTCGACGCGCACCGTGGGCACGCCTTCCTCCGGCGCCCATTGCGGTTCGGCGCCTCGGCCGGGGAGATGGTTCTCGATGACCCAGGTCCCCGGCAGCAGCTCCGGCCCGTCCGCCTGGCCGGCGCCCCAGGCATTCCGCAGGGCCTCCGTGCTCCCCCAGCGGGCGCTGAGGAACGCGTTCCACTGGCGCACGAACTCGATCCTGTATTCGCCCACCAGGTAGCGGTCCAGGTTGCGCGTCTGCCACTCCCGCGCCAGCGAGCACTCGTTGTTGATCTCGACCATGGCCAGCACGGGGTGGTCCGCCAGGCGCAACGCTTCGAGCACCCGGCGCGCGTACTCGACCTGGAGCTCGACCATGCGCGGGTAGAACACGTGCAGCGGCTTGCTCTGGCTGGGGAAACTCGGATGCGCCGGAACGCGGTCCACCGCGGGGCGGAACTGATAGCCCACATGCAGGTTCAGATTGATGTAGATGCCCGCGGAGGCGAGCGCATCCAGGAACCCACGCAGCCGCGCCACCGCCACCGAGTTGAGCGTCGGGTAGGGGTCCGTAGTCAAGAGCGAGCCGGCGCTGTTGGGGTTCGAATCCGGCTGGCTGTCCATGTGGTGCAGACGCACCAGGTTCACTCCCAGCCGCCTGAGCCGCTGCGCAACGCGCACGGCGTCGGTCTCCGCCGGGAAGTTCGCCCCGAAGCACAGGTTCACGCCGAACAGACGGATGCGCTCGTCGTCGCCGCTGAACAGCGCGAGATCCTCGCCGACACGCGTGAAGTGCCCGTCGCGCACGAACAGCCGGTCGGCCGCCGTGAGGGGG
>CAZIRH010000256.1:0-7149 GCA_964541065.1 uncultured Solibacteraceae bacterium | reverse complement strand
CCGCGTCGGGCGAAGTGGCCCTACAGGCCGAGCGCCGCGATTCGCTCCGGCTCCCCCAGGTAGGCTTTCTGCCGCAGCAGCTCGCGCTGCAGTTCGCGCACCGGCACGTCGGCTGAAGGGACGCCGCTGCGCGCTGCCAGCGCCGACGCCACCCCCGCCGCCTGCCCGCAGATCATGCACGTGCTCATGCCCCGCAGCATACCCGGCGAGACGGTGGAGACGCTCTTGCCGCTGCCGACGAGGAGGTTGTCACATCCCACGGGCACGGTAATGCCGAAGGGGATGTCACACGTGAAGTCCCGGAAGAACGCCGTCCGCTCGGGCCTGGGGTCGTTGATGGGCGTCGTGCCGATGACGTCATCGGCCAAGACAGCGGCGGATGCCCTCGCTACGTCTTGGCTGGCCAGCGTGGCCCGGCCCTCGAGGTAGCGGCTGACGCGGATGCCGAGGTCCACGCCGACATCGGCCACGTACGCGCGCGAGAAGCCGGGGACATGTCGAATCATGAAATCCGCCATGTAGTAGCATATCTTCTGGGCGTGCAGCTCGAAGGTGGAGAGGTTGCGCACATCCAGGTCGCTGATGCGATAGAAGTTCGAGTTGACCACCACGCAGCCGTTTCCGCTGAGCGCATAGAGGCCGAAGGCATCAATATCGAACGCGGGGCCGATCTCTTTCTTCAGATCGCCGCGCGCCACCGCCTCCTGTAAGAGCGGCAGGCGCGACCCTCCGCAGTGCGGGAAGAAGAGTATCCCGCGCTGCCGCCAATTGCGCTGGAAGGTCTCCAGGTCCTTGACGTAATCCATGCCGGCGGGGAATCCCTGCGGATGCTGGCCGAGATACTCCACGAAGGCATCCAGGTCCACGTTCGCCAGCTTGAACAGGATGGTCCCCGAGCCGGGGACGAACCGGCAGCGGGCGCCGGCCTGATAGGCGAGATCCGCCTCGCCGGAGGCGTCCACTACGGCTTTGGCAAGCACCGCCTGCCGCCCCGATTTGCTCTCGCAGAACACGCCGCGGACCACCCCGTCATCCACTATCGGCCGCGCGGCAAGGGTATGAGTCAGCACCTTGACTCCGGCCTCCTCGGCCATCTCGATGAGGATGATCTTCAGGCGCTCCGAGTCCATGACCACTCCGGGCACCTCGCGGCTGCGCCAATGGCGAGAAGCGGCCCCGACTTCGACCAACCGGTCCACGACCTCCCCGGCGAAGCCGTGGATAACCTGTTTGCCGCTGGCGGTGAGGAAGCGGTTGCCGATATTGCCCATGAGGGTGGCCGTCGCCACTCCGCCGAGGCAGCCGTTGCGCTCCATCAGCAGGGTGCGCGCCCCGGCGCGGGCGGCGGAAACTGCAGCCCCACAGCCAGCTACCCCCGCGCCCGCCACCAGCACCTCCACCTCCTCCAGCACTGGGATGTCTCTCGCTTCTTCCCGAACTGCTTTCTGCATTTCGTTATCCTCCGCGCACCAACCGCTATACTGCCACCGAGAACAGCTTCGCTTTGACCAGGTGTAAGCGAACCAGAACATTGCGCCCTTTGAGCCCGGAAAGGTCGCCGCTGCCCTTCCAGGTCATCGGCGCCGACAGTGAATCGCCGTGAAGCGGGTCGCAATCAGCGAAGGAATATCCTTCGATTGGCTTGGAGGCTTCAGGCTGCGCCACCCCGACGCCGCTGACCAGCTCGGCCTTGATGTATCCGCCCGCCTCGGTCCGGAAGTTCAGCCGCAGTTCCTTGCCTGCGCAGATGCGATCAAGCATGGTTACTCGCCCCTCGACCGGAGCCTCCAGCGCCACCAGCCGGTCGCGCTTCCACATCGCCCAGCGATAGGCCCCTGAGGTCTCCCAGAACGTCCATCCCTTGTAGTCGAACTGCCAATGGCAGTGCCGGTGCCCGAAGTAGGCCTGCCCCCACCAGTCATCCCCGAGCGGGATCAAACCCGGGCTGGGGTAGATGACGGCGTAGCGTTCTCCGGAGCTGCCGGGGATGTCCGCGGTGATGATCGCCCGCCGCTCGGGCCGCGTCCACACATCTCCATCCAGGCTGACTGCAAGATGGATCTCCATCGTGTCCTGGGCGCGGTGGTAGGCCGAGAAAAACATCAGGTGATAGGGGCTGCCGGGCACCCGGCAATAGCCGAAATCGTACATGTCCATGTCGGGGTCATCCTGCGAGTCCGCCATCAGCACCTGCCGCGGCGTCTCCCATCCAGAGGCGAAGCCGGCGGAGGTGGACTTCCGCAGCGTGCGCCGGCGGCCCACATGCCCCCGCAGATACGCGACGTAGCGGCCAAGCTCCTCGTCGTAGAACACCATGTTGCGCATGTCCAGCCGGCCGGGGGGCTCGAGGATCGGCTCGGGCAGCCGCTTCCAGTGCAGACCGTCAGGGGACGTGAACCCCAGCACCTGGAACTGAAACGCCAGCCGCCGGTCAATCTCTTCCGCGGTGTAGCCCTCGAGTTGCATCTGGTTGCGCAGCTCGATGCGCTGCGCCTTCAGGCCGGCGGGCGGAGGAGGCAGCCGTTGCCCGTCGAGCACCCAGACCCCCGCCTGGCCATTCGACTTATAGCGTTCCTCCGGCGGCGCGGTGGGATCCTTGAAGACCTGGTAAACGTGCCACCCCGCGGGGTCGAGAATGCCTGATTCCGTGATGATGTTATTGTCGGTGGAGCCGGCGAATTCATACATCCCGAGGTTGGGCCGCTGCCAGTTGAAGCCGTCATCGCTCTCCATGTAGCAGGTGAACCCCGGGATGCCTCCGCCGCCGATCGGCGCAATCTTCATCTCCTCCGCCGTTTTCTTATCGGGCGACGCGTCATACCACAGCCGGTAGCGCCCGTCGTCATACAGCACTTGCATGTAGTTCAGGTAAGCCTCCCAGGGGCGTTCTCCCGCCTTCAGGATCGGCTCCGACAGCCTGGCTGGCTGCACCGCTAGCCGCACCCCCTGCGGGACGTCCTGCAATGTGCAAGGCCCGTCGCGAGAAGGCCAGCCCACGGTGCCCGCCCAGGTGACGTACCAGTCCATGATCGGAATCGGCGAGGGTTGGTCACTCAGCATCGCTGTCGTGTCGGGCATTCCCGCGTCCCTCCCAATGGATATTATAGATTTCGCCGTCGTGCACCTCCAGCCGCAGGCTCACCGCGTCGTACCGGTAATAGCGAGCCGAGGTTTCCTGCCAACGCAGAACGTGATTCTCGCTGTCACCTAGCAGCACGAGCGAATCCATCATCCTCATCCCCGGCAGCGGCGCACCGAAGGGGTCGCATAGTTCGGCGCGCATATAGCCCCGCACCTTCGCGTCCACGCGAATCTCCAGCGCCGCGGGGAGGAAGGGCCTCGTCCATATCCGGCCGGCGCTGTTTGCGCACGTGCCCAGGCCCAGGAAGCGATTCCGCGGAATGCGCGCGCCGCAGATGACGGTGCGCAAGCCTGAAGTGTCCGTCTCCGTGCGGAAGGCGTTGTGCCGGTGATTGCTGGCCGTGTAGAGCATCAGCCAGTCGCCTTCATAAGGCAGCAGACGCTGAGGCGCATAGACCATCAATGAGTCCTCGCTCCCCGCAGGGCCTCTAGGCAGCCAGGGGCTGCGCAGCGGACGCTCCCATCTCCGCCCGTCGCGGCTGAAGCAGATCTGCATGTCCATCGTCTGCTCGGCCACCCGGTAGCTCCCCAGGAACCCGATGTGCCAGCCTTCCTGGCGATGAACGGCCAGATAGTAGAATTGCTGATCAATGGGATCTGTGTCATCCGGCGTGATGAGCAGCTCGGGATCGCTCCACAGCAACCCATCCTCGCTCTTTCGCCGGCAGATGGTTCGCAGCGCGTCCGCGGCATTGTCGTATGCGACGTAGCGCGGATTGCCCTTGGCGTTGGGCAGCATCCATACCCCATACATGTCGAAGCAACCGGTCTGGGCATCGCGGTAGAGGTAGGTTGCGTCATTGCTGCGCAGGCCCTTCAGACGCAGCAGCTCGTCCTGGGGACGGGCGCCGACGGCGGTGCTCGCCATTTCCTCCGCCCCCGGAGGAGGTTGCCCATACTGCCATCCCCAGGGACCGAATTCGAGGTTGTGGTAGATCACCGGGTTGTCGAAATCAAGCACCTTCCAGTGCAGCCCGTCCTTGCTTTCCGCAATCACATAGCGCAAGCGCCGAAAGGCCCAGAAATACATCCGCCACTGGTTCTCCCCCAGTCGAAAGACCTGCGGATGGTTGGCTCGTATCCCCTCGGGCAGACGTTCAATCGTGACGACATTGCTTGGCTGCGCGTCATTGCGGAAGCGGAGCCGCTCCCAATGCAGGCCGTCAGCGGATTCCGCCACCGCGATGCTAACCTCGGGGGGCCGGTCGCGCCTGTGGTAATGGTAATAGATGCGATAACGCCCATCCGGGAGATCCACTATGGAACCCCCGAAGCTCGTGCATCCCCGTCCCTCAGTGTCCGGATCGGGGCTCATAATGACGCCCAGCTTTTCGATCTCGGGCGCGACGGGGCATAAGCCCTCCATCGCGGCGACGTGATGATTATCGAAGAAGAATACCCTGTTCATCCGTCTCACCCGCATGAGGCGCGAGTTCATGGGCGCGACTTGCTATACAAGTCGCGAATGCTCCGCGCGGCCTATAGGGCCACGCGCCCAGGGTCGCGACGACACCGCGCGCCCATTCAGATGGCGGTGGCAAAGAGCTTGGCGCGAAACATCTGCACCCGCACCACAACTTGCCGGCCCTTCAAGGGGGCCAGGGAAGAGGAGTCTTGCCAGGTCACCGCCGCGTCGAGCGAATCCCCCCGCAGCGCAAGGCAGTCCGCAAAGGAATAGCCCGCAATCGGCGGCAGCACATCAGTCTCGGTGCGATTGGGGAGAACATCGGTCAGCTCGAAGCGCAGCCAGCCTCCCGCCGCGGTGGAATAGTTCACCAGCAGCCGCTGCCCAGAGCATTCCCGCTCCAACAAGGCGAACCGCCCTTCGTGCGCCGCCTCCAGCGCCACCAGACGATGCGGCTTCCATGTCGCCCACCAGAACTCACCGTCGGGCCCGAGCGGACGCCACTGGCTCCAGTCAAACTGGTTGTGGTTGCGCCGAAAGGCCTGCAGCGGAAGCCCCCAGCGATCTTTGCCGAGCGGCACCAGGTTAGGGGCCCCGTAGAGCGTACCGAATCTGATGTGCTCCCCGCTGCTGCTGATCGCCTCCGCGTCCACGATGGGCTTGCGCTCCGGCCGCGCCCAGTTGAGGCCGTCGCGGCTCACCGCGAGCTGGATGTCAACCACATCCCTAATGCGATGGTAGAAGGAGGGGAACATCAGGTGCAGCCGGCCATTCGGATAGCGGCAGTACGCCGGCGCATAGATGTCATCCTCGGCCGCATCTTGCGGATCAATCAGCAGCACGAAGCGCGGCTCATCCCAGCCTTCCCGAAAATCGGGCGAGGTCGTCAGCCGCACGGAGCGCCTGCGCCCCAGGTGCCCCCGCAGGTACGCCAGGTAGCGGCCGCGGGCCTCGTCGTAGGCCAGGATGTTCTGCGTATCCAGGCCCGGCGAGCACTTGAGCAGCGGCTTCTCAAGCACCTGCCAGCGCAGACCGTCCGCCGATACCGCGCCGATCACGATCGGCGTGGCCTGCGTCTCGGGCACCGCCTCTCCTCTGCGCCGTCGGGCCTTCAACTCCCTGGCCTCGGCGCGCGAGATAAGCGCGCCGTTCACGCGAACCTCGGCAGAGGCGTCAATCGCCTTGTAGCGCTCCTGCTCCGATGCGGTGGGGTCGCAAATGATGGAATCCGGGAAGAAATCGTCTCCTCGAAAAATGATGTTATTGTCACGCGAGCCCTCATACTCATAAAGGCCCAGGTTGGGCCGCTCCCAGCGCATGCCGTCCGCGCTCTCCGCATAGCACAGGTGGCCATTAGCCCCGTACCACATGCGGAAGCGCCCCCCTTCGTGCAAGATCGTCGCGACGCCCACCGACTCGGTTTCCCACGGGCGTTCCCCCAGCGACAGCACCGGCCCGATCTTCTGTGCCGGCTGGATGGCCAGCCGCACGCCCATAGGCCCATCCTGCACCACCGCGCAGCCGCGGCCGCCATCATCGTAATTCGTATAGCCCGGCCAGATCGCAAACCAATCCATGATCGGATCGAAGGTCGGGAAAACGCTGCTCTCCATGCTGTCATGCCTCCTTGATCACTATGGCCCGATAACCTTCCCAATCTGCAGCGTCGCCGGATGCCACAGACGGGGGCCGCCCTCGCCGCCGAGGGAGTAGATGGTGCTTCCGCTGATCGCCACCATCGGCCCGGAGGTCCGCTCCAAGAGAGGATGAGCGGCCCCAAGCCGGCCCGTCTCGGTATCGAAAACAAGGACCTGGTCCTCGAAGTGGGCGGTCCAATCCAGGGTCTTCTCCTGCGGCGTGTACACGTCTGTGCGCGTCCCGTCCACATTCCAGGTCTGGGCATACTTGTATCCGCCGACCAGGATGACGTAGCGATCGTTGAAGGCCGCCGCCCTGCGGTTCGAGCCGGCAGGCGCGTCAGGCAGATCCGACCATTGATCGTTCTCGGGGTCGTACATCCAGCTGTCAACCGCATTATAGTAGGGTGGCCCGCCTTGGGGGTTCAGGGGAGCGAATATCCCTCCGAGGACGTGAATCTTCCCAGCGGCGGCGGCGCTGGCGCACATGCATTGCGCGGTCCCGGGCTTCTGCGCCAGCGTCTTCCAGCCGGCTTCCAGGTTCTCGGTATCGAGCACCAGCAGCGCGCTGCCGACCGTGCTGCCGTCGCGGCCCGCCTCGGAGTGAAAGTCCTCCTGCCCGGCATCCGGCGGCCGGAAGAAATCCGACCCGCCGACGAGATAGATCTTGCTGCCGATCACCGCCGTGCCTGCCTCGCACACCGGCCAAGGCAGATCGCAGGCGGGCAGGCTTTCCCATCTCCACGCTCCTGCTTTCTGTACGAGCCGGTGAGTATCGCAATAGGTGTGCGGGCTGCTGTAATTGAAGCCCCCCGTGATATACAGCGCGTCGCCAACCACCGCCGCGGCCGCCCCCTGGCGGGGGGCGCCGGGAACGTCGGCGATCCGCTGCCATCCCCGGCGTTCGTTACCCGGGTCGAGAGCGAACGTGAGCCTCGTGAAGCCGCTGCGTTCACCGCCGAAGGC
>CAZIRH010000255.1:1616-7226 GCA_964541065.1 uncultured Solibacteraceae bacterium | reverse complement strand
CAGCCCAAGCCCACCAGCAGGGCGCCCGCCACATTGGGGTGACGGAGGACGCCGGCCAGGGTGCGCTGGAACTGGATGGTGTCCGGGCCGGTGGCGTGCCCGCAGCCGTCCGCGTGGGGGAAGGCCACCACGCCATCGACGTGGGGCGGCAGCGTGGCTCCGTCGAAGCTGCGCGCGACGAGCTCGGCGACGTGGGCGGCGCAATTGCTGGCCGCGACCACGGCCACGTAGTTCCGGGTGCCGGCTCGCCCGTCCCCGCGCGGGTAGCCCATGAAGAAGGGCCCCCGCGTGCGGGGTCCAGGGAAGGGGAGCTCGCGTGTGGGGAACTCATAGGCGGGCGGGGACTCCTCGTAGCCCAGGTTGTGGGTGTGGACATGGTCCCCGGCCTGAATGGGTTGGCTGGCGCGGCCGATCGTCTCCCCATACCGGCGGACAGTCTGCCCAGCCGCAATGACGCTCAGCGCCACCTTGTGCCCGGCCGGCACCGGCTGGCGCACGGTGAGGGAGGTCTCACCGAACTTCAGCAGTTGGCTGGGGGCCAGGGGCACCCGGGCCACGGCGACGTTATCCTCGGGGTGCAGACGAAGGGCGGCGTTCTCCGGTGCGGGGGCGGGCTTGATGTCGACAGGGCTCATGTTTTAGCGCAGTAGCACCGTCTCGCAGGTCTGCTCTCCCAGGTGCACGTGGAGTCTGCGGCCGTGCGGGTGGACCCAGATGCCCTCGCCGTCCTGGGGCTTGGGGATCTGCGCCGGACCGCTGACCACCACCAGCTTCTTGCGCGTCTCGATCCCTCGGAGCAGCTTGCCGATGTGGATGTGGAGATGGCATTGTGTGCGGACCTTGTCGCCGTTGTAGGCCAGGCCCCACTGATCGCCCCACAGCTCCCGGCCCTTCTTGATGGCGGCGGCCCACAGCCGCGTCCTCTCCTGGTGCGTCAGCTCGGTCAACGAGTACGAACCTTCGACGTGCCGGCGCGGCAGGGCCAGCCAGCGGTTGGGCTTGCGTGGGCTGGTGTCTCTGAGGAAGAAGACCTCGGCGTCGGGCGGCTGCTTTTCGGCTTCGCGGCTGAGGCCGCACTCGCGGGCTGCGAGGGTTTCCGGGCGCGCGGGGTCGCAGTTGCAGCGGGCGGATTGGGCGAAGCAGCCGCCGGCCAGGGTGAGGGCAACCAGCAGCGGTAAGATGCGGCTCATTATACTTGAGAAGTGTCGGTGAACATGCCGGCGACGCGGCGCGCAGTCCTCTACTGCCTGCTTGTGACTGCCACCTTCTATTTTCTCTTTTTCTTTGGACTGACCGCGACCGGCCTGCTGGGACCGGATGAACCGCGCTACGCGGCCATCGGGCGCGAGATGGCGCGCTCGGGTGATTGGGTGACGCCGCGGCTGTGGGGCGAGCCCTGGTTCGAGAAGCCCGCGCTGATCTACTGGATGACGGGCCTGGCCTTCCGGGCCGGCCTGGGCGAGGACCTGGCGCCCCGCCTGCCCGTCGCTCTGATGAGCGTGGCGTTTCTGCTCTTCTACTGGTGGGCGCTACGCCGTGAGTTCGGAGCCCGCGCGGCCTGCTTCGCGACGGCGATGCTGGCGACTTCGGCGGCGTGGCTCAGCTTCAGCCACGTCGGCGTGACCGATCTGCCCATGGCGGCGGCGTTTTCGGCGGCCATGCTGCTCGGGTTGCGGCTGGCCGGAAGACCGCTCCCTGACGGTCGCGGCTCGGTGGGTGGTTCTGAGCCGCGAGCGTTAGCGAGCGGTGTGGGCGTCGGGGCGCTGCTGGGCCTGGCCGTTCTGGCGAAGGGGCTCGTTCCGCTGGTGCTCGCGCTGCCGCTCGTGTGGACGGCGCGCCGGCGGCTGAAGGAGCTGCTGCACCCGGCGGCGATGGTTGCGTTTCTGCTGGTCGCGGCCCCCTGGTACGTGCTGTGTGCCCTGGCGAACGGATCGAGCTTCCTGGACGAGTTCTTCGTGAAGCACCACTTCAGCAGGGTGTGGAGCGAGGCGCTTCAGCACCCGCAGCCGTTCTGGTTCTATGTGCCGGTGCTGCTGGCCGGGCTGTTTCCGTGGACGCCGCTCGTGGTGCTGCTGTTCCGGAGGAGTGTCTGGCAAGATCCGCGGCGGCGGTTCCTGCTGGCCTGGGTTGGGTTTGGACTGCTGCTGTTTTCGCTGGCGGTGAACAAGCTGCCGGGCTACCTGCTGCCGCTGGTTCCCGCGGTGTGCGCGCTGGCAGGGCTGGAGCTGGCGGAAGCGAAGGGTGTGCGCTGGCCGCTGGCAGCGTGTGCGCTGCTGCTGGCGCTCGTGCCTCTGGTCGCCGCGGTGCTGCCGGGAGCGCTCCTGGAGGGCCTCCGGCGTGCCGCGGTGGGGGAGGTGCGTTGGGCGGTGTCGGCGCCCGCCGGGATTGTGGCGGTGGCCGTATGGTGGCTGGAGGCCCGGGGCCGGCGGGTGGCGGCGGTAGCCGTGCTCGTGGGCGCCATGGCCGCGGGCGTGCTGTGGTTCAAGGTGACCACTTTCCCCGTGCTGGACCGCGCCGTCTCGGCGCGTGCCTTCTGGCGGGAGATCGCACCTCGGGCCGGCGAGGTCTGCGTCGAGGAGGCCAACCGCGGCTGGCTGTACGGGCTGAACTACTACGCCATCACACCACTTCCCGAGTGCGCGGATCAGCCCCGCCCGTGGCGCCTCCAGCAATCACCCGGGACGGCCCGGCTGGTCCCCAGCCGGCAGCCTTAGCGCTGCTTCTTCAGGCTCTTCTGAATCTTGGCCTTGAGGGCCTTCACTTCCTTGTCTTCCGCGACGCCTTGCAGCATCTCCGTAGCTTCGTTCAGCAACAGCTCGATGCGGTCGGGCCGAGCGAGCTTGTCGGGCGCGAAGACCTGTGACTGGTCGTAGAGGCTGTTGGCCAGGGCCAGCGCGAACACCGGCCACTCGACTTGCACGGTGTCACTCTTGAAGATCTGCTGGGCCTTGGCGGCATCGTCGGGGGCGCCCACGGCGCGGCAGGCGGCCAGCAGAACGGCTCTCTCCAACACCCGCTTCTGAACCGTCTCGACCTCGGCTTCCGGAATCAGGATGCCGCTGGAGACCCGCTTCAACGCGGGTATCTCGGCGGCGCTGCCCGTCGGGTAGGGAAAGGCCAGCGTGACTTTGTCCTTCTTGCTGACGCCCTCGAATTTCTGGAGTGTCTCGGCGAACTGGAGCGCCAGTTGGCCAGCCGAAGAGCGGAACCGGTTGCCTTGGGTGCGGAACGGCGTGGGGTTGGCACGGTTGGCGCGGGTGCCATACTCCCAGGTCTCGGCCAACTCGGCGTAGCCCTTGGCCATTCCGGAGAGCAGCACCAGCCGCCAGGGCAGGGCGCGGGCGGTGTACTCGTTGTCCGTCTTGATGACCTCGCCCAGGTTGTCGCTGGCCTTGGCGTAGTCGCCGGCGCTGAAGGTCTGCCTCGCGGAGTTCCAGTGGAAGGCCGGCGTGCCCACCCTGGGCTGCTCCGAGGCAGGGGTGCAGGAAACTGCGATCAAGCTGAGCGCGGTGATCGCGGAGAGAAAGAAGAACTGTCTCACTGTGGCCCTCATCTAGTGCCTCCCAGGGCAGTGTGTATCACAACTGGACAAAGGATTCAAGGGGGACGCCCAGAAAACCCGGCCCAGGCGCGCGAGCGGCCAGGGGGCCCAAGGCGGGCTACTCCAGCCGGAGGCTGATGGCCACCAAGCCGCGCTCGCGTTCGTCGGTGGCTTCCGGGGGCAGGGCCTTGTCGAGCTCGAACTCCGCCACCGCCTCCTGGCCGGTCAGTCCGGAGGCGGGCACTGCCCGCCGGAAGAGGTGCTCGCCCGGCTGGTCGTAGGATTCCGGGGGCAGGGCTTGGCCCGCCAGCCGGGCCGAGAGGGTCACGGGGCCGACGCGCTCCAAGAGGGATTCCGGCAGCGAGAACCGCAGCTCGAGAGACACCATCCCAGAGCGCCTGGGGACGCGCAGGGCCGCCGCGAACCGCCGCTTGGTCCACCGCCAGGTCCACTCTTCCAACTCGTGCCAGCCGCTCAGTAAGCGGCCCGTGGAGCCCGGCTCGAAGGTCACACTGCGCACCAGGCAGAAGGCGCGCTCGCGTCGATCCCAGAAGCTGGCCCCGCGACCCGCCTCCGGCCGCACCACCAGCCAGTCGCAGATCTCCCACCGGGTCCTCCCCAGCAGGCGCCGCAAACCCGCCTCCGAGAACACCCAGTAGTTGGAGGGATCGTTGTTGGCTTCCTGCTCGTCCAGCAAGTAGGCTACGGGCAAATTCCGCAGGCTGGCCCGGCCGTCGGGGGCTTGGGAGGTGATCATGGTGCTTAGCAGGCAGTAGCGGGCCGCCGGCGCCAAGGTCTCCAGCACGTAGAACGGGTTCTTCAGGTGGTAGAGCACGCCCAGCAGCAGCGCCAAGCCGTAGGGCGCTCCGGGCAGGGTGAACCGCGCGTCCAGATCGGCCTCGTGTACCTCGACCGAGGACTTCAACGCCGCCTTCAGCGTCCGGATCCCCACCATGTGGTTGTAATTAGTCCTGTGGAAATCCAGGGCATGAACTTGGCAGCCTAGCGATTCCAGCCAGAAGGACAGATCGCCGTCGGCGCAGCCCACGTCCAGCACCGGGCGGTCCCCGACCAGTTCGAGCAGGCGCCGGTGCTTGCCCGTCAGCAGCCGGTCCAGGTGCGCGAAGTTGGTGAAGGTGCCATAGGGGTACCAGGCGAAGTCTGCCTGCCGGTTTTCCGCTTTGAGGCGTTCCAACCTCCGGCGGAAGTCCTCCGACCTCCGCACGATCTCGGCGAAGTCCATCTTCTCGGATGCCGGCGTGGGCACGGTTCCTCCTCAGTCGGGCGTCTAGCGCCTTGGCTTCGCCGGCCGGATCTCGACGCGGCTGACGAGGGTCCGTGCTGGCATCTTCAACACTGCCAGCACGATTTCGGCGATGTCTTCCGGGGCGGTTTTCCAGTCCGGGGCCCGGGCGCGGGCATTGAAATCGGTATCGACGCTGCCCGGCATGATGCAGCAGACGCGCACGTCCTCGTAGCGGTGGTCCAGCATCATGGCCTCGCTGAAGCCGGTCAGGCCGAACTTGGAGGCGTTGTAGGCCGCGCCGCCGGCGATGGCGTTCCTGCCCGCCAGGCTGCTGATGTTGATGACGAAGCCACCGCCGCGCTGCCGAAACCGCGGCAGCGCCTCGCGCGAGCAGTAGAAGGCGCCGCTCAGGTTGGTGTCGATGGTCCGGCGCCAGTCGTCCAGGCTCAGCTCCGCCAAGGGGCGAAAGAGCCCGATGCCGGCGTTGTTGACGAGAATGTCCAGGCCGGCCAGGCTTTCATCGACGAAGCGGAAGAAGGCCCCGACCTGCTCCGGGTCGCGCACATCGGCGGCGTGGCCGACCACGGCGCCGCCGGTCTGCTCGATGAGCTCCGCTACGGCCGCGCGGACGCCTTCTTCGGAGCGCCCGCAGATGGCCACCGCGGCGCCGTGCCGGAGCAGCGCCTCGGCCACGGCCCGGCCAATGCCCCGGGTGGCGCCGGTCACCACGGCCACTTTGCCTGCCAGAAAGGGCTCCATGCTCTCAGCATAGCCGTTGGCGGCCTGCGGCATGCGGAAGGCTCAGCTTCCCCGGATCGCAGCT
>CAZIRH010000255.1:0-1516 GCA_964541065.1 uncultured Solibacteraceae bacterium | reverse complement strand
ATAGCCGTTGGCGGCCTGCGGCATGCGGAAGGCTCAGCTTCCCCGGATCGCAGCTTTCACGCCTGGGATGAGCGTCCCTCCCGAGATCTTCGCCGCCTTGTAGGGCCTACTCCGGGACCGGCTCCAGCCGCGCCCGGGCGGCGTCGCGGGCCACGAAGGCGGTGATGCCGGTCACCAGCAGCACGCCCGCCGCGACGTAGACCAGCGAAGCCAGCGAGATGGCCGTGCCCAGGCCATGCCGCTGGGCCAGGTAGCCGATGATCACCGGGGCGAAGCCGCCGCCCAGCCACCCGATCATGTTCATGAAGCCCGCCGCGGTCCCGCGGGCCTCCGGCCGGATCACGTCGTAGACCGAAGCGAAGATGTTGGCGTCGTAGAAACCCTTGCACAAACCCCAGGCGATCAGCACGGCGATAGTCAGGGTCAGGGAATTCGATTGCCCGCAGAGGAACACGAAGGGCGCGCCGCAGAAGACCCCCAGGGCCTGCACCATCATGCGCCCGCCTACCAGACGGCGGCGCAGCGTGTCGGCCAGCCACCCGCCCAGCGGGGAGCCGGCCATGCTGGCCAACTGCACGAAGATGGTGGCCGACAGCCCCGCCTGGGCCAGGCTCAGGTGGAAGCGGTCGTAGAGGAACTTCGGCATCCAGCTCAGCAGCACGATGGCGACGAAGTTGGCGGACATGAAGGCGCCCATCAGCGTCAGCACGGTGGGCGTTCCCCAGATCACTCTCAGGAACCGGGCGAGCGGCATCCGCGCGGCCACCTGCACGCCTTCGTCTGCCGCGCCGCGCTGCGGCTCGATCAGGTACTTCTTCAGCACCAGGCCCAGGAAGATGCCCAGCCCGCCGAAGACCACGAACGACCAGCGCCAGCCGTAGTGCTGGCCGATCAGGCCGGCGAAGAAGCCGCCGCTGATCGTGCCGAAGTAGACGCTGGTCTGGTGCAGCCCCATGGCCCGCGAGCGCGTGCGCTCGCCGTGGTAATCGCTGACCAGCGACATCGAGGCCGGGTAGTAGAACGTCTCGCCCAGGCCCTCCGCGGCGCGGAAGAAGAACAGGTGGCGGAAATTGCGCGACAGCGCCGTGGCCATGCAGATCAGGCTCCAGGCGTAGAGGCCCCAGAGAATGGCCGCGGTGCGGCGGACGCGGTCCACGATGTTGCCGGCGAAGGGGGCGCACAGGCCGTAGACCCAGGCGAAAGAGGAGCCCAGCAGGCCCAGTTCGAGGGGCGTCAGGCCCATCTGCTTTTCCAAGAGCGGGAACACCGAGAAGATGGCCTGGCGGTCGGCGTAGTTGAAGAACGAGATGCCCCACAGCATGCCGACCACGTACCACTTGTAGCGGGGGTTCGAGGGGAGTTGCGCGTTCATGGCCATTTCCGGAGATCATGATACTGCCTTTGGGCTCCACCTATGAGAACGTGCGGTAGGAGAACGTGCGGTGGCGCTGGCGCCCGGCTTCACCAGATGTGCTGGCGGGCCTCGGCGCGGCGGGCGTAGCTGTCGAGCACGTGC
>CAZIRH010000254.1:0-7258 GCA_964541065.1 uncultured Solibacteraceae bacterium | reverse complement strand
AGATGACAATGCTCTCCTCGAGATGGATGGGGTTCGAGGGGGTCACCAACTGGCCGTTGCTGGCGCGCACGATGACTGGTAGCCCGGTCTCGGGACCCGCGGTTCCGCTGCGGAAGACGCTGGGCGCCGCCGGGCGGATGGTGAACTGGAGCTGATTGCTGGAAGCGGCCGGGGTCCTGAGCAGGAGGGTGGCCGGGCCGACGATGTAGAAGGGGAGCTGCGCCCGGATCTCGGTGGCCGAGAGCGCCAGCATCGGGAGGAGCGCCCCGTTGACGGTCAGACAGGACTCTGCCAGGGCGGTAGGCAGCGGCAGCTCGCTGGTGGCCAACGTCACCGGGCTCAGGCCCGCGCCCAGCACGGCGATGAGGCCCCCGGCGGCCACCGCCTCGGTGCGGTCGGCGACGTTGACCACGCGCTCGAGGCGGGGCAGGGGCACCGCGGCGTCATAGTCCCAGGGCAGGACGGTGAAGCCCGACGTGCTCAGCGAGATGATGGCGTTGCGGCCGGGCAGCGGCGCCAGCGTGCGCGTGAGGGCGAAGTCCGACGTGCCCGCCAGCGGCGCTTCCCCCATGCGCGTGGGGCGGAGGCTGCCGCCACGGGCCAGATCGATCCGCTGCACCACTCCCGGAACCGCTCCCGGCGCGGCGTTGGTCTTCACGCCGTAGCCCTCGACGAAGGCAAAGCCCGAGGGCGCCCCCGTGTCGGTCTCCAGCGTCCGGACAGGCACAAGCGAGGGATTCAGCAGGGTGTTTCCCGCCAGAAAGAGGTCCCAGTCGGAGGTGGCGTAGGGCCCGGCCAGCGCCTTGAAGTCCTTGCGCCACACCGTGAAGGTGTCGCCCGGGGCGCTGTACAGGAGCACGTTGCCGTCCGCCATGACCGCCAGGATGTCCGAGCCCGAGGGCGTGGCGGCCAGCACGGTATTCAGATGAATCTTGTTCTCCCAGACCCCCAGGCTGGGCAGCGTGGTGGCCGCGCGGGTGAACAGGTTCACCTGGTCGATGGTGTGCGCCGGCCCCACCACGCGGGAAGCCACCAGGATGGCGGAAGCCGACGCGGCCACCGAACGCGGGTAGTGGCCGGGAGGCATGGCCACCACGGGCGCCGCCTGCATGCGCGCCAGGTCCAGCACGGTGAGAACCTGGGAGTCGTCGTTGGCCACCAGCAGGTAGTTGCCGTCCAGGGTCATGGCCATCTGGGTGGGGGTGTTGCCGGTGCGCAGGGTGGCGATCTGCCGGTAGTCCGAGGCCCGGAACACGAGCACCTGGTTGCGGTCCTGCCGCAGAACGTAGAAGCGGTCGCGGAACGGGTCGGTCAGGATGTCCACCAGCTTGCCGGGGACGTTCACCAGGGTGCCCCTTTGGTCGGGCTCGCGGTTGTGGATCAGCACCCTCACCGGCGGCGGCACGTTGACGCCGGCCGCGGTCTCGATGTCGAGCGTGGCCGTGGCGGTGCCGCGCAGGTTCTGGAACTGGTTCATGTCCACGGAGACGCGCACCTTGGCGGGTGTGATGCCGGAAGCCGGTTCGACGATGATGCCGTCCACCGAGCTGGTGATGAGGAAATCGGTTGCGCCTCCGCCGGGGTCCACCAGGTCGATTTCCTGGGTGACCACGCGGCGCTCGCAGAGGCTGCCGCGAATCAGGACGTCCTCCTGGAGCGCCGTCACGCGGCGGGCCTGCGCCAGCGAGCCCACCGGCAGGATCATCAGGCCGCTGGCGGAGGCGGCGTACATGACGCTGCGGTCGCTGCTGAGGACGGCCTTGCCGGCGAGATTCTCCGGCAGCTTCAGCCGCTCGCGGACCGCCAGGTTGTCCGCCTCGACCACGGCCAGCAGGGGCGGCGATGTCGTTTGGCTGCTCTGGAGGGCCGTTTCAGGCACTTGGGCGTAGATGACGCCCCGTGAGGAGTCGATGGCGTGCCCGCCCACTCCCATGGCGCCCAGGGCGTTCCTGAACTGCGCCAGCAGCGCGCCGCGCCAATCGCTCAGCCCCCAGCCGGCCAAGTAGGCGGTCCCATCCTGATTCACGCTCATGACCCGCGGGCCGAGCGGGGGCGTCGCCGTAACCGTCATGGCGGAGAGCCGCTGCGTGGGCACGTGGTAGCGGAAGTGAACAGTGGCGGCGCCGCCGCCGGCGCCCTCCGGCACCTCGGCCTCGGCCATGCCGTAGATCCACTGCCCGTCGCCGGAGACCCCGGCGCTGGCGCGGACAAAGTCCGGCGGAAGGCTGGCGCCAGGCTGGGGCAGGGTGGTGGCGATGACGCCCGAGATGGTCTCCAGAACGTCGATCTGCCCAGTGGCCGGGTCCAGCAGGCGGAAGTCCTGGGTGGTAAGAATCAGCGCCCGGCTCTGGCTGCCGAAAGCCACCGTCAGGGGCAGCGGGCCCAAGGCGTAGGTGTGCGTGAGCTGGGCATCCAGATCCAGCACGGTGACCGGCGCGGGGCTGGGCGGCTGGAAGTTCCAGAAATGGGTGACCACCAGGTAGCGGCCGTCCGGGGAGAGGGCGATGGAACTGGGCTGCCAGGACACACTGATCGGGGAGCGGAGGGACTTGTCGGCCAGCGAGACGACTTCGATGCGATTGGCGGTAAGGTTGGCCACATAGACCAGCCCCCGCCGTTCGTCCAGGGCCACGTCGGCAGCATGTCCCCGGATGGGGATCACCGACCCGAAGGTGGCGCCCCAGGCGTTCTGCCAGCACGCGGCCGCCAGCCCTATGCTGACGGTCCAAGCCGCCAGCCGGTTTACTCGAATGCGACGTTTTTGCATGACTTCTGCCCCCTTCCCAGCTCGCGGGTCCGGCCGATCGGCCTGCGCGGAAGGGTGCCCCGCGGGGCGCACCCGGCCGCGCCGGCCGGCGGCCAGTTTCCCGGCGCCGTACCTGTCCAACTCCGAGTGGCGGGCCGCGCGGCCCGCCTATTCCGTCTGCTTGCGCTTGCGGCGCATCACGATCAGCACAATTATCAGCACCGCAATGACGGCGCACACGATGCGGATGGCCGTGGTATCCATTTAGCGCTCTCCTTTCCAGATCTCCGACTTCATCCTCTTGCCAACCCCGGCGCGGGCCTCCGAGGGCCCGCCGGGCCTACATGTTCTTCATCATCGGCAGCAACTCCCGGAAAATGCGCACCATCACCGGTCCCACCGTCACCACAAACAGCGAGGGCAGGATGCAAAAGAAAATGGGAAAGATCAGCTTCACGCCCAGCTTGGCGGCTTTTTCTTCGGCCGTCTGGCGCGCATGAACGCGCATGTAGTCGGAATGAGTCCTCAGGCTCTGCGCGACGCCGGTGCCGAACCGGTCGGCCTGGATGAGGACCGCCACCAGCTTGCGCAAATCCTCGACCCCCGTCCGGTCGGCCAGGTTGCGCAGCGCTTCCACACGGCGTTTGCCGGCGCGCAGCTCCAGATTGACCAGCCCGAACTCCTGGCTGATCTCCGGGTGGGCGCGCTCGAGATCTTTGGCCACCTGCATCATGGCCTGGTCCAGCCCCAGCCCCGATTCCACGCACACCACCAGCAGATCCAGGGCGTTGGGCAGCGCGCGACGTATCCTCTTCTGGCGCCGCTTGACCCGCAGGCGAACGTACTCGTTGGGCCCGAGGAACCCGGCGGCCAGGCACAGCATCACGAACAGCCCCTTGCGCTCCGAGGAAAGGTCGGCGGCGGCCACCCCCAGGCCGGCGACCACCGGCAGCAGCAGGCCCATAACCAGCTTGGTGCCATAGAAGGTCTTCAGCGCGCCCGCGCCGCGGAAACCCGCCCGGAACAGCCGGCGCTGCATGATGGTGACGTCCTTGGGAGAGGCCGGCAGCACCGAGCCCAGGCGCTTCAGCACGTCCCGGAAGGCCAGGCTGGGATGCTTGGGCAGTTGGTGCGCTGCCAGCGCGGTCTCGGTCACGCGGTCCAGCACGGCTTTGGGACGCACCCAGAGGCGCACGCCCACCAGCGTCAGCAGCCCGCTGAGCGTGGCGAACAACAGCGCGGTGACCCAAACCTCCATGCCTCAAGCCTCGATGGAAACGATCTTCTTGATGACGGCAAACCCGAGCAACTGCAACACGATGGCCGCGCCCGCCATCTTGTGCCCCAGGGGGTCCTCGACGAAGAACATGATGTAGGCGGGGTTGACGTAGAACATCACCAGCGACACCGCGGCCGGGATCAGCGCCAGCACCGTGCCGGTCATGCGCCCGTGGGCGCTGATCGCCCGGATCCGGCCCCGCAACTTGAACCGCTCGCGGATCAAGCTGGCCAGTTTCTCGAGCAACTCGGCCAGATTGCCCCCCGTGCGCTTCTGAAGCAGCACCGCGGAAACAAAGAAATGGACGTCCATGGAGGGTACCCGTTTGGCCATCTTCTCGAGGGCCACCTCGAGCGGCAGGCCCAGGTTCTGCTCGTCGAAGACGCGGCGGAACTCCCCGGCCAGGGGTTCCTGGAACTCGGTATGCACCATCTCCAGGGACACGGAAAAGGCGTGCCCGGCGCGCATCGAGCGGGCGATGAAGTCCAGGCTTTCCGGGAACTGCTCCTCGAATTTCCTGAGGCGGGCCGTGCGCTTGCGCAGCACGTACAGCAGCGGCACCGCCCCGCAGAGCAGGGCCGGGGCCAGCGCCCACATGCGGAGCTCGGTGGGGAAAGCGCTCAGACCCACGATGAAGGCGGCCAGAAACAGAGCCAGGCAGGCGTGAATCAGGCGGGCCACGCGCCACTTCAGCCCTGCCTGCTCGAGCAGGGTGGCCAGCCGCTCCTTCAGTTGGAACCGGTGGAGCAGGTGCAGCACCACCTTGCCGGTGCTCCCGTCCTCCGCCTCGATCAGGGCGGGGCCCTTGCGCGCCGCCTTCTTCTTGCTCTCCGGGCCGCCTAGCAGGCGGTTCTTGATGCGGTCCACGTCGGCGCTGCGGCGGGCGCTCCAGAACAGGTAGCCGGCCAGCACGGCTCCCCCCCACACCACCACGAACAGGACCACGATCAGAACCATGGCGGCTCCTGGCGAGCGGGGATCGTGGAGGGTAGAACGGGGAGGCCACCGGAGAACCATCGGCCCTCCACAGTCCACCTGCGATCCACGATCCCGCTCATACCTCGACCACCTCTTCAAACAGCTCCGGGCGCAGCCGGATGCCGGCGGTCAGCAGCTTCTCGTAGAACTTCGGGCGGATGCCGGTGGCCACAAAGCTGCCCAGCACCCTGCCGTCGGAGGACACACCCCGGCGCTCGAACACAAACAGATCCTGGAGCGTGACCATCTCGCCTTCCATGCCCGTGATCTCGGTGATCGAGGTCACCCGGCGCGTGCCGTCGCTCATCCGCGCGGCCTGCACCAGCAGGTGCACGGCGCTGGCGATCTGCTGGCGGATGGACAGCAGGGGCATGTTGGCCGCGCCCCAGGTCACCATGACCTCGAGCCGCGAGATGGCGTCCCGCGGGCTGTTGGCGTGGACCGTGGTGAGCGAACCCTCGTGGCCCGTGTTCATGGCCTGTAGCATGTCCAGGGCTTCCTCGCCGCGCACCTCGCCACAGATGATGCGGTCCGGACGCATGCGCAGGCAGTTAATGAGCAGCTCCCGCTGCCGCACCGCGCCCTGCCCCTCGAGGTTGGGCGGCCGGGTCTCCAGCCGGGCCACGTGGGGCTGCCGCAGTTGCAGCTCGGCCGCGTCCTCGATGGTGATGATGCGCTCCTTGGGAGCGATGAACGCCGACAGCGCGTTCAGCAGGGTGGTTTTGCCGGCGCCCGTCCCGCCGGAGATGATGATGTTCAGCCGCGCCCGCACGGCCGCTTCCAGCATTTCCATCATGCCCGGCGACAGCGACTTGCGCTCGACCAGGTCCGGGGGCATCAGCTTGTCGGTGGCGAAGCGGCGGATGGACAGCAGCGGCCCGTCCACGGCCAGCGGCCGGATGATGGCGTTGACGCGGGAGCCATCGGCCAGCCGCGCGTCCACCATGGGAGTGGATTCGTCCACGCGGCGGCCCACCTGGGAGACGATCTTGTCGATGATCCTGAGCAGGTGAGCGTCGTCGCGGAAGGCTACGCTGGTCAGCTCCAGAATCCCCCGGCGCTCGACGTACACCTGCCGGTACGTGTTCACCAGGATGTCGGAGATGGTGGGATCTTGCAGCAACGGCTCGAGCGGGCCCAGCCCGAAGACCTCATCGAGCACCTCGTCGCACACCTGCTGCTTGTCGAGCGAACTCAGCAGCGTGGGCTCGGCGTCGATCAGCGACATCAGCGCCTGGCGGACCTCGCCGCGCACCCGCAGGTTGTCGATCGAGGCCAGGGCCTCCAGGTTGATCCGGTCCAGCAGCTTGCGGTGCAGAGTGAACTTCAGCTCCTGGCACTCCGGCTTCAGGGGCCCCTTGGGGCGCGCCGCCTGCATGAACAGCCGCTGTTCCCAACTGGATGGCGGGCCGGGTCTTTTCTCAACCACCGTGGCCATGGACCGCGCTCACACCTCAACTTTCCGAGAACGCCGGGCGCGCTTCGAGGACCGCCGCGCTGCGGCGCTTCTCGCCGGCTGGGACGCCCGACAGGCGCCGGACGAAGTCCTCGAGCGCCCGGCCCAGCTCACAGTCGCCCTCCAGCGGCTGCCCCATCGTCACCACCCGGTCCAGCGAGAAACCGTCGTTGGGGAAGCTGGCATGCACCGGGACGTGGAAGACTTTTTCCATGTCGGAGATGCGCAGGTCGCCCCGCCGGTTGGTGCGGTTGATCAGCACCCGGAACCGCTCCTTGGGGAAGCCGAGCTGGAGCAGCAGGTTGACCGCCTTGCGCGCCAGGTACAGACTGGGCAGTTCCGAGGTGGCCACCAGGAAGGCGTCGTCGGACTCCGACAGGGCCAGCAGGCTGGTGCGGTGGAAGATGGTGGGCAGATCCAGGATGATCCAGTCGTAGTGCCGGCGCGCGCCTTCCAGCAGGTCGTGCAGGCGGCTGGGCTCGATCATCGTGTTGGTGGGGGCGGGTGGTGCCGCCAGCACGTCCAGCCCGTGAGTGTGCGACAGCAACGCGTGCCAGCCCGGGCCGACCGGATGGTCCTCCAGCTCGAGCGCGTCGAGCACCGAACCGGCGGCTTCCAGCCGGAGGTAGAAGCCCAGGCTGCCTTCCACCAGATCCAGGTCGACCAGCAGGATGCGCTTGTCGGTGAGGCGCGCCAGCGCCAGGCCCGCCTGCGCGGCCAGCGTCGAAGCGCCCGAGCCGGGCTTGGCGCTGGAGAAGACCACCACCTTGCCCAGTTCCCGCTCCTGCGGCGCCCGCGG
>CAZIRH010000253.1:0-7264 GCA_964541065.1 uncultured Solibacteraceae bacterium | reverse complement strand
CAAGTAGGCGTTCCCGGCCTGATCCACCGCAATGCCCAGGTCCTGGTCGTAACCGGCCCCACCCAGGTAGGTCGAGTAGAGCAGGGCCGTGCCGGCGGGGTTCAGCTTCATCACAAACGCGTCCGTGCCGCCGGCCAGCGCCGTTTGGTGGCCGCCCGCGGTCTTGGGGAAGTCCGTCGAGCTGGTGTGGCCGGCGAGGTAAATGTTGCCGGCAGCATCCAGGGCGATGCCGAGCCCGGACTCGCCCGGGGCACCGCTCCCCCCCAGGTACGTGGAGTAGGTGAGCGCCGGATCAATCACCAGGGGCCGGCGGCGGTCCCACCCGGCCACGCGAAAGCCCACTTCTCGCCAGCCCAGCACGACGTAAGCGCCGGTGATCTCCCGCCGGCCGCCGTCGCTCTCCTGGTAGGCGCGCGGCCGGTGGTGCCGGATCTCGCCGCCAGCGACCCCGAGCACCAAGTCGCCGCTGGGCTCCAGGTGCAGCCGCTCAACCCCCTCGAAGGCCAGTCGCATGACAGCAGGGTCGGCGCCCGGCGCCACCAGGAAGTCGTACTCCACCTGCGGCGGGCGACCGTAGACCGCCAGATCGACCCCGGGGTAGACGCCGCGGTACTCAACCCGGGCGTAGTGCGGGATGCCCGTTCGCCACTTCCGAGGATCGTTGCCGCGCAGGTAGTTGCTCCGGCCCGGCAGCGGCTGGAGACCTTCCAGTTCGGCCGCGGCGCGCGCCCCCACCAGCCGCATCCGCACCAGCCCGGGCGCCTTGCCGGAACCGGGAAGGTGGAGCACCACCGCGGTGGGGGTCAGCAACAGCGTGCAGCCGCCGCTGCGGGCCAGATACCTCACCTCCGGGCCGGCCTGTCCCAGGTTGGGCTCGAAACTCAAGGGCAGCCCGCTCAGCAAGTCCGCAGCGGCGGGCGAAGCCCCAACCAGCAACCCCAATGCGGTCACTGCCAGAGCAGTCCCTCGAAGGGGGTGGTTCACGGTACCCTTCATCCAGGATTTCCGTTTTGGCCTACTGGCCGCTATCGATTATACAACCAACCGCCGCCACAGGTTCCCCAGGTTGTAGGCGATCAGGCTCAGCGCCAGCCGCACCTCATTGGAGCGGAAGCGATGGCATCTCAGCCGCGTCATGTTGACGGCCTGCTTGCCCTCCTTGATCCATTGCTCGGCGGTCCCCCGCCTGTTGTAGAACCGCGCCACCGGCTTGTGGCTCGGCCGCCCCACCGGACGGGTCAGCAACTCGGCAATGTCGCGCTCCAGACACTCTCAAAATGGAAATCCGGGTCTAATGGCCGCTTGCCCCCAGCAGCGGTTTGCGCCAGGCGCTGAGGCGTTTCTCCAGGCCTGCCTGGACCTCTTTCAGCTCCGCTTCGCCGGCGCGGTTGCGGGTCTCGTAAGGGTCGGTGGCCAAATCGTAGAGTTCCTCGTGGCCGCGGTCGTACCAGTTCAGTTTCCAGCGCCGGGTGCGGATGGTGCGGATGGGATTCACCCACTTCTGTTTGGCGTAGTACTCGAGGAACACCGCCGTGCGGTTGCTGGGGCCCTTGGTGAGATCCACGCCGGAAACCTCCCGCGGCCAACTCAGGCCTGCCAGCGACGCCAGCGTGGGAGCCAGATCGGCCTGGGTAACCAGGTCGGTGCGGGGCGCCTTCCCCAGCGGAGCGCCGGGGGCGAAGATCCACAAGGGGATCGAGATCAGCTCCTCGTACATGAACGGCCCTTTGAAGGGCAAGCCGTGCTCGCCCAAGGCATCGCCGTGGTCGCTGGTGTAAACGACCACCGTTGACTCCAGGTCGGCCACGCCGTCCAGCACCAGGCCCAGGCAGCGATCCGCCGCCTCGACCAGCGCGCAGTAGTGGCTGCGGTAGCGGACCCAGTCTTCGGGCGTGTAGTCGCGGGTGGCGCGGCCCCGGTCCTTGTCCACATACTCGCGCTGCTCGGAAGGCTTCCCGGCCAGGTTGTCCAGGCCCGTGCGCGGGGGCATCACGCCGGGCCGAAGCTGCACGTCCTTCAGGATGCCGGGCAGATCGTAGATGTCGTGCGGGTTGACGATCGACACCCAGGCCAGCCAGGGCCCGCGCTGAAGGCGGATCCACTCGGCGGCCTGCCGCGCGGTCTCCTCGTCGGTGCGACGGGGCTGATAAGCCGGGAAGCCGAACTGGCTCAAACCCTGGCTGTCGCCGCCCAAATGCCACTTGCCGAAGTAGCCGGTGGTGTAGCCGGCGGCCTGGAAGACGCTGCCCACGGTGGGCAGCAAGGGTGGCAGGGGCTTGCCCAGCGAGCCAGCATCCACATTGGTGAGCACGCCGGTCTGCTGCGGCTCCAGGCCGGTCAGCAGCGACGAGCGCGCCGCCGAGCACTGCGGCGTGTTCGCGAAGGCCGAGGTGAATTTCACCGCCGTCCGTTCGAGGCGCGCCCGGCCAGGCAAGTTGACGGGCCCGGGCAGCAGCGCCGACTCCTGGTCGGTCATGAACACCAGCACGTTGGGCCGGCGCAATGGCGGCTGGAGCGCGGCGGCCGCGGCGAGAAACTCGCGGCGAGAGAGAGTCATAGCTACTCCGACGGCTGGGGATTCACCACCGGGAACGTGACAATGTTGCTGACGTAGACGTCCTGGGCGATCCACACCTGGGTGAAGGGGTCGGTGGGCAGGTCGGAGTTGAGTTCCAGGTGGATCTCGTAGATGCCCACCTGGCCACGTTTGATGCTGGCGAACAGCACGTTGGCGGTCTTGCCGCCGGCCAGCGAGGAGACAAACTGGAGCGGCTCGTTGATCTCCGGACCCTTGTACGTGAACCCGGTGGCGAGTTGGAACTTGGCTTCGTCGGGCTGGACGATGCCCAGCCCGGTGGCGTAGACGATGATGGTCTCGCCGGGCAGGGCCGGGTTGGCCTCGGTGACCGGGCTGTAGGCGACGTTGGCGCAGCAGAGCTCCGCGCTCATGGCCGTCATGATGACTTGCGCGCCCTCGACGGCGCTGGCGCTGTACGGAACGCCGTTGCCCTCCGGGCCGGCGATGCGCGCGCGCAGCCGGATGCGGCTGTACCAGCCAGAAGGAAAGGCAAACACTTCGGGGTCCTGATTGATCAAGGCGACCAGGCCGTCGCGGATGCTGACAAGAGTGTCGCCCTCCTGGACCGTGTAGCTGTAAGTGCGGTCGCGGATGCTGACCGAGGCCACGTCGCCGGCCTGGGTGGTGCCGTCCACCGAGATGGTGCCGGAAGCCTGGCTGCTGCCGTGCAGCACCACGCCCACGCGCGGGTCGCTACCCGGCAGAGCGAAGATGCCGGGGTTGGAAGTGACGATCGGCACGCCCACCGCCGTGCTGACACTGATGCGGCCGTCGCGACGCTTGATGCGCACGTAGGCGTTGATGCCGTTGGTGTCATTGACCTCGAAGGGCACCTGGGCGTTGATCTGGGTGGGGGACACGCTCAGCAGCGGCGCGCGCATCCCATCGAAGTACACCTGCACGCCCGCCAGCTCGGTGGGAAGCGGATCGGCGCCCGCAGGTGCAGACTCTTCCCCGTCGCTCAGGTCGTCGCCCACGATTGAGACCAAGGTGCCAGGGGCGATCTTGGCCGCATCGCCGCCGCCGGCCAGGGTGGCGCCCGCGGTGGTAAGCGCAATCTGGGCCGAATCGGAGGTCTTCACCGCGTAAGCGATCAGGTTGCCCAGCTCGCCGGAGCCGCGCGCGGTCAGCAGGATCGAGCCCAGCACCAGGTTCGGCGTGGCGAGCACGTCCGGATCGCCCTCCCCGGCATTGATCTTGTCTACCAGCGCGGTGATGATCTTCGAGAAGGTGTCGTCTTTGACAATCTTGTACTTGTAGTCGCGCTTCTCCTGGATGGTGATGGTGACTTCATCGCCCTCTTTGACGGTGCCCGAGAGGGTGATCGCGCCGAGGGCGTAGACATCGAGGCTGGCTGAATTGCGCACCGCGGTGTATTGCAGCAGGGGGCTGCCCACGGTGAACACCAGGATGCGGCGGTTGAAAGGATCGCTGACGAACAGATTCGTGCCGTCCCAGGCCAGCGACATGGGAGTACGGATCGAGTCGGGGCTGGCCAGTCCCAGCGGATTGGCGCTTTCGGTGGTGTTGTTGGCTTCGCCGCTGACCTGGCCAAGGATGATGTCGGCGGCCGCACCGCTACTGGTGGGGATGCTATCGAAGATGAGCACGCGGTCGTTGCCGCCATCGGCGATGAACAGCCGCTGGCCGTCCGAGAGGGTGTAACGCGGGAAGTCCAGCGTGGCGGCGCAGCGCGCGGGGTAGGTGGGGTTGCCGTCGTCGTCGGTGCCGTTGGACGCGCACAGCTTCGAGGAGTTGTTCGCCACTGCGCTGGTAAAGTCGGGCTGACCGAGGGCCACGTCGGCGGGCTGCTGGTTTTGGGTGGGGAGGCTGTTCCAGATCAGCACCCGATTGTGCCCCAGGTCCGTGACGTACAGCCGCTGCCCGTCGGAGGTCACCGCGACCGGGTTGAGCAGCGTGTTGGGCTGGGCGTCCACGGTGGCCTTGGTGAGGTCCGGCTCGACGGCGCTGGAGAAGTTCGGCTGGCCGAGCACGACGTCGGCGGGCTGAAAGCTCGCCGTGGGGATGGTGTTCCAGATCAGGACGCGGTGGTTCTGCGTGTCGGCCACGAACAGCCTGCCGTTCTGAACCCAGACGCCCTGCGGGCCGCGCAGGGTCTTGGGGCCGGGAATCCGCGTGTCGCCTGTGCCGGTGTTGACCGCGCCGCTCTTGAAGTCCGGCTGCCCGAGGACCACGTCGGCGGGCGCGGCGGGCGCGGTGGGGATGGCGTTCCAGATCAGGACGCGGTTGTTGTCCGTGTCGGCCACCGCCAGGACGCGGCCGTCGGTGGCCACGGCGGTAGGCTGGCGCAGGCCGGTCTGGGTCAGTCCCGGGTCCGTGGTCGCGAAGTCCGCCTGGCCCACGACCACCTCGGCCACGCCGGTGCAGACCGGGCAGCGCTCGCCCTGAGGCAGTTCGTCGGTGGGCGCAGGAAGCATGCCCGAGAGGTTGCGGAAGATCAACACCCGGTTGTTGTCCGACAGGGCGCCGACCCGGTTGGAATCCGCCACCACCAGCATGTTATTGGCGTAGGCCAGCCCGCTCACCCCGCCCAGCACGGCGTCGGAAAACTCCGGACTCTGAGAGGTGAAGGTGCGCTGGCCGATCACCAGCCGCGCAGCCTGGCCGGTGATGAAATCGGCGGCCAGCACCAGAGAGCTTGCACAGAACAACGCTGCCAGGCGCTTCATGACGTGAAAAGAAAACGCGAAGCCTTCAGTATAGCAAGGCCCCGGCGGGGCATCGCCCGGTGGGGTGGGCGGCCCACCACCCTGATTTTCATGCTTGTTGGACGGCCCGGGCACCGTTCCAGTTTCTCCCTCGCGGCCGGAAAGCCTCCACGCTGAAGAGCGGCTACCGGCTCATTGCCGAGGCCCGGCCCGTCGGTCCGGCTGGGGTGCCTGAGCAGGCCGCGCTCGAGCCGAAACCGGTGCCGCGGCGCAGGTGGGTGCTGGCGGCCGGCCTGGCAGTCGCGGTTCTGGCCGAGGTTGCGCCGAGGTTTGGCTGAGGTGAACTCCCCGCCGCGGGGAGGCGGCTCCCTCCGGCCAGGTGTCTGTGCCCTGCCGCGGGTGCGATACTATGAGGTTCTTCCTTACCAAGGAGTGCAGCAGCCTTGCTCTCATCCTCCTTTCCCTGGATGGACCGGGCGGGCGAGTGGTTTCTCCGCTCCGGCATCCAGGAGCCCTGCGGCGGGGTGGCCCGCTACTACCGTTCGGATGTGGGCGCCAACGCCCGCATTTCCACCGAGATCACCGGCTACGCCGCCAGCACGCTGGTCTACCTGCACGCGGCCACCGGCGAGCGGGCCTACCTCGAAGCGGCCCGGCGCGCCGGGCGTTTTCTGGCGCAGCAGGCCTGGAACGCGGGGGCGGCCACCGTGCCCTTCGAGTACTCCGTGGACGGTGACCGGCCCGCGCCGCAGGCGTTTTTCTTCGACCTCGGCATCATCGTGCGGGGGCTGGTGGCGCTCTGGCGCGCCACCGGCGACCGGGAGTACCTGGCTACGGCCGAAGCCTGCTCGGCTTCCATGCTGGCCGATTTCGCCTCCGGGCAGGAGTTCCACCCCATCGTCGCGCTCCCGGACAAGCAGCCGGTGGCGCCCGAGCCGCGGTGGTCGCGCCGCCCGGGCTGCTACCAGTTGAAGTCGGCGCTGGGCTGGTACGAGTTGTTCCAGGAGACCGCCGCGGAAACCTGCCACGCCAGCTATGAGCAAGTGCTGGACTACGCCCTCCGCACCCAGGCGGACTTTCTGCCCGGGGAGACTCAGCCGGACCGCATCATGGACCGCCTGCACGCCTACTGCTACTTCCTGGAGGGCTTGCTCCCCTACGCCGGGCGGCCCGATTGCTCCCGCGCCTTGACCGAGGGCCTCCAGCGCGCCGCCGCCTGGTGCGACCGGATCGCGCCCGTCTTCGAGCGCTCCGACGTGCTGGCGCAGTTGTTGCGGCTGCGGCTGCTGGCGGCGAACCTGGACGTGCTCCCCTGGGAAGCGGGCCGCGCCGCCGATCAAGCCGCCCGGATCGAGAGCTTCCAACTGGAGCACCGCGATCCGCGCATCCGGGGGGGCTTCTGCTTCGGGCGCCGGGGCGCGGAGCTTCTCCCCTTTGTCAACCCGGTCTCGACCGCCTTCTGCCTTCAGGCCCTGCGCATGTGGCGCCAGTTCGAGGCCGGCCAGCTCGAAGCCGCCTGGCAGACGCTGATTTGAGCGAGACGATCAAGGTTGCCTTCACCTCGGGTCCGGACCGCCTGAATGTGCGGCTGCTCGCCCGCATGCAGGAGCTGTTCCCGGAACTGCCGCTGTATGTGGTCTCGGAGTTTCCCTGCGAGCAGGGCCAATGGATTCCCTACCACCCTTCGCGCAGTCTCTGGGAGAATCTGGCGCGCTGCCGCGCGGCGTTTCGCGGCAAGCGCATCCGGCTGGCCGGAGTGCTGCTGGTGCCGCGCATGCCCTACCGGAGGATGCGGCTGATCGCCCTGGTGCTCTCGCCGCGCGGATTCCTGGCCTTCAACGAGAACCTCGACAACTTCATGCTGCGGCCCCGCTGCGCCTGGGCCATTTTCCGCCACGCCGCCTGGCGCACGCGGAACTTCCTGCGGTATCAGACGCGCCCGGGCGGGGGAGTCTACACCTTCTTCTGGCGCCTGGTGCGCCCGCGCGAGTGGCGGCGGCCGCTGGGCCGTGTGAGC
>CAZIRH010000252.1:0-7285 GCA_964541065.1 uncultured Solibacteraceae bacterium | reverse complement strand
GCCTGACGAAACCGGAAACGGAGGGGCAGCGTGCAGCCTGACTTGGCGGCGGTCGAGCGGGCGGCCACGCGGCAGTTGGCCGTCGATCCCGAGGCACCCATTGACGGCGTGATCCGCGTTTTCCGGGAGTGGCTGTACTTGCCGGACCCAGGCCCGCTGGAAGTGGTCCTGGGCGCCATCGCTGCGAACCGGATGGAAGGGGATCCGATCTGGTTGCTGCTGGTGGGGCCGCCGGGGTCCGGGAAGACCGAGGTGCTCCAAAGCATAGTCCGTCTGTCGAACGTGCATTCCGTCGGCACTTTGACGGAGGCGGCGCTGCTGAGTGGGACTCCGGGGCGGGAGCGGGCACAGGATTCGAGGGGCGGCCTGTTGAGGGTAATTGGCGCTTCGGGATTGATCCTCTGCAAAGACTTTACCAGTGTTCTCTCCATGCACCGGGAGACGCGGGGTTCGCTGTTGGCCGCGCTACGTGAAATCTACGACGGCTCCTGGACTCGCCACGTCGGGGCGGATGGCGGGCGGACCCTGCATTGGTCAGGCCGGGTCGCAGTAATCGCAGGGGTGACGCCGGTTGTGGATTCGCACCATGCGGTGATGAGTGCCATGGGCGAACGGTTCCTGCTGTACCGGATGCCGCGCTGCGACCGCAAGCAACAGGCGGGCCGGGCGATGCGCCACGCCGGAGAAGAGGGCACGATGCGCGCGGAATTGGCCCTGGCGGTCAAGGGCATGTTCGAGGGCATGAGGCCCGGGGTTGTTGTGATGCCCGACGGGGAATTGAGGGACAGGATTATTGCCCTGGCAATCCTGGCGGCGCGGGGCCGGAGCGCGGTTGAGCGCGACGGGTACAGCCGGGACGTGGAACTCATCCCGGAATCGGAGGCCCCCGGGCGGCTGGCCATCGGCTTGGCTCGGCTGTACGGCGGAATGCGCGCCATCGGGATAGCGCACAAGGAGGCATGGCGCCTCACCAGCAAAGTCGGACTCGACTGCCTGCCGGCGGTTCGGCGGGTAGTCCTTGAAGTGCTGTTGGCCGCCCTGGGAGCCATGGACACCGTAGAGGTTGCTGGGGCCGTTCGCTATCCCACCAGCACGACACGGCGCGCCTTAGAAGACCTCTGCGCCCATGCATTAGTGGACCGCGAACCAGGCGGCGGCCGCAAACCGGATTCCTGGGGCGTCACAGCGGAGACTCGGGAACTGTATGAAAGCGCAACACTTTGCGTTCCCGAAATGTCGGAAGAGTCTTCTCTTAATATCCCCCTCACACCAGGAGGAGACTTTTCGGGAACACAAACGGCTCAGGCGAGGGGGCAACGTGACTAACCTGGGGCGGGCGGCAGAACACTCCGAGAGCAACCGCGCGGCTGCGGCCATCGTCCTCGCGGCACCCGAACGCTACGGCGGCCCGGACTCCCTGCTGTGTCGGTGGGCCGAAGCTGTCAACCGCGCCCCGGCGCCAGAGGTCAGCCTGCCCACACAGCAGCCGTGTCAGCTGTCGCTGGAACTGCTACCGGAGACAGCCTGATGAGCACCCGTGGCCTTGGCCCCCTTCAATCCCGGCTGCTCACTGCCCTCCGGGAGCGCGGGGCGTACTTCGTCAGCCTCGAGCAACTGGCGTACTTCGCCGCAGGCATCGCGGATCTGGACGACCGCCTCTACTGGCGCAAAGGGCCGAAGCCCACAGGTAGCACCTACAAAAGCGTCGCCCGCGCCGTCTCCACCCTGCGGCGGCGGGGGCTGCTCGAAGGGTGCCTTGTAGGATCGAGGTGCACCACAACCCCAGGCCGCAAGTTCCGCAACCCGACCACCTGCTTGTGGGTCCGGGTGAGTCAGGTTGAAACTTTGGAGCGCCCATGAACCTACCGGACCCTGCCCCTGAGCTACCCGGCGACCTCCGCCGAGTCCGTGAGGCCAGCGAGATCACGGGTGTCAGCCGATGCGCCATTTATCGCTGGTTTGAGCGGGGGCGCATCCGCTTCTTCGGACACCCTGGGTGTTACTACGTCTCGCTCCGGGAACTGCTGCCGCCGGTCACCCGCGCGCCCGATGGCCTACGTCAGCCGAAGGGGGCGGGCAAGACTGGAACTACAGGCGGGGAGCGGCGATGATTCCCAGAGCAAATTCCCCCCCACTGGGCCTCGACGGGCTGTTGAACGCTCTGGCCGACCGCGTGGCGGAGAAGCTTCACGCGAAGCTGGCGCAGGACGGCGCCGAGGCTCCCGTAAGGCCCAGGTTGCTTACCGTCGAGCAGGCGGCGGCCTACCTGGGCCGCACGAAAGAAGCCCTGCAACACATGATCGGCTCAGGCAAACTCCCGGTGGTGCGTGCCGACCGGCGCGTGTTCTGCGACGTGCGGGACCTGGACGGCTGGATCGAATGCAACAAAACGACCGGGGTTTGACAGGGACGGCGCGGAAGGCGTAGAAGTAGCCCACATGAACACGCGAAAGCCCAGGCTCGGGAGCATCTACCGGCCGAAGTACCGCGGGCCGGACGGCTCGCTCGTCGAATCCCAGGTCTGGTGGTTGAAGTACTACGTCAACGGGAGGCCTGTCCGGGAATCGGCCAAGACCGAAGACTGGAACGAGGCCGAACGCCTGCTGAAACGCCGACAGGGGGAACAGGCCACGGGCAAGTTCGCCGGCCTGGGGCCGGAGCGCATCCGCATGGCCCAACTGTTCGAGGCGGTGGTAGAGGACTACACCGCCAACGGCAAGCATAGCCTGCCTGACGTGAAGTTCCGGCTGCGGCTTCATCTGCTGCCAGCCTTCGGCCACTTACGGGCCGCCGAGTTCGGCAGTAATCACGTCGGGCGCTACATCGAGCAGCGACGGCGCGCCGAGGCAGCCAACGCCACGATCAACCGCGAACTGGCGATTGTCCGCCGCGCCTTCACCCTGGCTGCCCAGGCCGACCCGCCGCGCGTCACTCGTCTGGTTCACATCCCCAGCCTGAAAGAGAACAACGTCCGCAAGGGCTTCCTTGAGCACACGGCCTACACGCGCCTGCGCGATGAGTTGCCCGAATACCTGCGCCCGCTGTTCGTCGTCGCCTACCACACCGGCGCCCGCCGCGGCGAGTTGACCCGCGTACAGTGGCCCCAGGTCGATTTCACCGCCGACCGCATCCGGCTCAACCCCGGCGAAACGAAGAACAACGAACCGCGCACGCTGCCGATCTACGGCGAGATGCGGGAATGGCTCCTGATGGCAAAGGAAACCCGAGACCTCGGCTTTCCCGATTGCCCGTGGGTCCTCCACGAAAACGGGCGCCGCATTCAGACCTTCCGCAAGGCATGGGCGTCGGCCTGCCAGAGGGCTGGCGTCGGCGGCCTGCTGTTCCACGACCTCCGGCGCTCAGCCGTGCGGAACATGGTTCGGGCCGGCATCCCCGAGAAGGTCGCCATGGCGATCAGCGGCCACAAGACGCAGTCCGTCTTTCAGCGGTACAACATCGTGTCCGAGCGCGACCTGACTGACGCAGCGGCCCGGATGGAGCAGTACGTTGAGGCAGCGACCAAGGCGGTTCAGGAGGCCGAAGCCGCCGGAACGGGCAAAGTCATGGGCAAAGTGACGGGGGCCTACGTCAACTGACCGGCGGCAAGTGATTGAAAGCATTGGGGTGGGTGACGGGATTCGAACCCGCGACCACCGGAACCACAATCCGGCGCTCTACCAACTGAGCTACACCCACCGCGGGGCGAGTCACTCACAGTGTACCATGCTCAGAACGCAGGGGACAGCGGCGCGGCTCGGCTCACCGCAACCGCAGGCCATCCAGCTCGACACGCCGCCATGTCCAGCCAGTCAGGCGCTGAGTCTCACCATGCGGATAGAGAGCGACACCCGATTCGTCGGCGCCGCAGCGGGATCAGGCGGAGGCGCTCAGCGCGGACGCTTTGGGCAGCGGGACGCGCACGGCGATGCGGGTGCCGCCGCCGGGGCAGGACTTCACCGAGAAGGCGCCGCGCACCAGGCGCACCCGTTCCTCCATGCTGATGAAGCCGAGGCCCCCCTTCCGCTTCACCAGGCCGGGATCGAAGCCGGCACCGAAGTCGGAGACCGAGAGATGGATGCTGCCCCGCGTCGCCCTGAGGGTCACGGTGGCGCGCGTGGAGCCGGAATGCCTGGCGACGTTGCGGAGGCCCTCCTGGACCACCCGGTACAGGCAGAAGGCCACGTCCGGCGGAGGAGGCTCGAGGAGCTGACTGTGGACGAATCTCACCTTGATCCCTTCTCGTTTCGAGAACTCCGCACAATAGGTCCGCAAAGCCACATCCAGCCCCAGGTGCTCCAGGACCCAGGGGTGTAGCTGATACGCCATGCGGCGGACGTCGTCCGACAATCCCACTACCCGGTTCTTGAGCGAGCGGAGCTGATCGCGGAGCGGTTCCGGAGAGAGAGCCATTTGCTGCTCCAGCACTTCCACATCGATGGCCAGCATGGCGAGTTTCTGGTTCAGGTCATCGTGCAGTTCCCGCGAGACCCGTCTCCGCTCCTCTTCCTGAGCTGCCAGGAGGCCCGCGGTCAGCGCCCGCAATTCCTCCTGGCTGCTGCGCAGGGCCGCCCGGCTGGCCCGCAGCTCTTCCTCTGACCGCTGGCGTTGGGTGATGTCTTGCGCGATGCCGATCAGCGCCACCGGCTCGCGCCGCTTGTCCCGCACCACCGAGGTGGACAGATGAATGGGGAAAACGCTGCCGTCTTTTCTGCGGTTGATAAGCTCACCGCGCCATCCGCCCTTCAGCGTTCCGGCGAAAATTTCCTCCACCGGCGGAACCGGACTCTCGGGTGCGCGTACCAGGCTGATGTGCCGCCCACTCAGCTCCTGGCGCGCGAATCCGTAGGTCTCCACGAAGGAACGGTTGACGTACAGAATGTGGTTGGAGGCGTCCGTGATGACCACGCACTCAGCGGCGGATTCCAGAGCGTTGACCAGCAAGTTCGTGCGGAGGATGTCTGGTTCGCGGGGAGGCTGCCGGCCTTTGCGACTCACGAGTTCGAACCCAGCCAACCGTAGCACACCTGGGGAGCGGTGACAACTGGGCAGGACCTCGGCCGAGACTCAAGTTCACCACGGGCGCTACCGCAGAGCGTTCGCCGCGACGGTGAGCAGCAGGGCGTTGGAGAAGTCGATCAGGAAGGCGCCCACCAGCGGGACCACCACGAACGCCTGGGGCGCGCGGCCGTGCTGGCGTTCGAGTTCCTCCATAGCGGCCAGGGCGTTGGCGGTGATGCCCAGCATGAAGCCGCAGTAGCCGGCGGCCATCACCGCCGCCTCGTAGTCGCGGCCCATGACGCGGTGGACCACCCTCACCGAGAGCAGCCAGACCAGCGCCACCTGCACGAGCAACATCACCAGCATGGGCACGGCCAGGTGGACCAGCTCCCAGAGCCGCAGCGTGAGCAGCGCGGCCACGATGAACAGGTAGAGGGCTACGGCGCCGATCTCGGCCACTTCCGCCGGCGAGAGGCGCGCGAAGCGCCACCGCTCGTCCAGGTTGCGGATCAGCGCCGCCGCGATCATGGCGCCGATGTAGGCCGGCAGGATGACGCCCGCACGCTCGATGCCGGCGCTAACCAAGCTGCCCAGGCCCATGGCGATGGCCACCACGAGAACGTGGCGGAGGAGGCCGGGGGCGGATTCACTGGAAGGCAAAAGGCAAGAGGCAAAAGGCAAAGGGGGAGCCGGGCCGGGGGCTCGCAATGCCCCACGGCGGATGAGGCGGCCGCCGAGGTAGCCGCTCAACAGGCCGGCTATGGTGATGCCGAAGGTGGCCGAAGCCAGGCCAGCGCTGGTGGCCGCGGCCACGCCCAGTCTCTCGAAGGTGGGTCCGAAGGCCAGCGTGGTAGCGGGACCGCCGGCCAGCGCGCCGGGACCGCAGATGACGCCCAGCAGGGGTTGGACTCCGAACGCCCTGGAGAGCGCGACCCCCACAACGCCCTGCAAGAGGGCGCCGCCGGCGGCCAGCGCCCAGAACCGGATCACTTGCGCGCCGCCGCGCCGGATCACCTCCCAGCTCGCGCTCAGGCCGATGGTGGTGAAGAAGGCGATCTGGAACAGATCGCGGAGGGTGCCTTCCACTTCGAAGTTGACCCAGCGATCGCGCAGCAGCAGCGCAGCCAGGGCGTACACCAGCCCGCCCGCCACCGAAGCGGGGATGTTCAGGCGGTCCAGGATGGGCAGCCGGCGCTTGAGCCACTCGCCCAGGACCACGCCCAGGGCAGCCAGGCCGAGTACCTGGACGGCATTGAGCTTCAGCGTGGAGGCGCCCATCGGCTACGGGAGACCCGCCTCCTTCGACAGCGCAGCGACGCGTTGCCGGACTTCCGCCGGCATGCGGATGACCTCCGGCCAGGGGCGGGTGAAACCTTCGGTGGGCCACTTGCGGGTGGCGTCGATGCCCATCTTCGAGCCATAGTCGGGCAGGCGGCTCGCGTGGTCCAGCGAGTCGATGGGGCCGAAGGAGAACTCGATATCGCGCTCCGGGTCGATGTGGTTGAGCGCCTTCCAAGCCGCTTCGCGGACGTTCTGTACGTCCACGTCCTCGTCCACCACCACGATGCACTTGGTGAACATGGCCTGGCCCATGCCCCACAGCGCGTGCATCACCTTGCGCGCGTGGCCGGGGTAGGACTTGCGGATGGCCACCAGCATGAGGTTGTGGAAGACGCCCTCGGCGGGCATCGAGAGGTCGCGGATCTCGGGCAATTGCACCTTCATCAGGGGCAGGAAGATGCGCTCGATGGCCTTGCCCATGAAGTAGTCCTCCATGGGGGGCGGTCCGACCACCGTGGCCGCGTAGATCGGCTCCCGGCGCTGGGTGATGCAGGTCACGTGAAACACCGGGTAGTCGTCGGCGAGCGAGTAGAAGCCGGTGTGGTCGCCGAAGGGCCCCTCGCGGCGCAGCTCCCCCACCTCGACGTAGCCTTCCAGCACGATCTCGGCGTGGGCGGGGACCTCCAGATCTGCGGTCTCACAGCGCACCATCTCGACCGCCTCGCCGCGGAGGAATCCCGCGAACAGCATCTCATCGAACTCCGGCGGCAAGGGCAGCGCGGCAGAGAACATGGTAGCGGGGTCGGCGCCGATGGCCACGGCCACCTCCAGGCGCGTGAGGCCGTGGGCGGCCAGGCGGCGGTAGTGCTCGGCGCCGTGCTTGTGCGTCTGCCAGTGCATGCCGGTGGTACGGTCGTCAAAAACCTGCATGCGGTACATGCCGCAGTTGCGCTTGCCGGTGTCGGGGTTCTTAGTGAAGACCAGCGGCAGGGTGATGAAGCGCCCG
>CAZIRH010000251.1:0-7287 GCA_964541065.1 uncultured Solibacteraceae bacterium | reverse complement strand
CGAGCGCCGGTGCTGGTGCGGGCGTAGTCCCGAGCGCGGCGCTGGCGGCGTCCTATCTGGCGGAAGTGGCCCTGGAGCTGCGCGACAGGCCGGCCGCCAAGACTGCCGCCGAGGCGGGGCTCCGGGCGGCCGAGCGCGCCGTGGCCTTGGAGGCGGGCCGGGCCGAGTATCACCGCATCCTCGGCACCCTCTGCGGCCAGATCATTCCGGCCAACCTGCTGCTGGCTTTTCGCTACGGGGAGTGCGCCCGGCGCTCGATCGACAGGGCGCTCCAATTGGATCCCGACTCCGCCAGGGCCTACCTGAGCCGCGGCGTCGGCGACTACTACCTGCCGGCCGCGCTGGGCGGCGGCGTGGACGCGGCCATTCGTGATTTCCAGAAGGCGATTCAACTGGACCCGCGCCTGGCCGAAGCTCACCTGTGGTTGGGGGTCGCTTTGCGCAGGGCGGGCCGCAGGGCGGAGGCCCGCCCTGCGATTGCCCGCTCGCTGGAGCTCAACCCCGGTCGCGTGTGGGCCCGGCAGCAACTGGAGAAGACGCCCGCGCCATGACGGCCCGGAAGCTGCTGGTTGCCGCGGGCATTCTCGCCCTGACCCTGCTGGGTTACTTCCTGTTCCCCGGCCACACCTATTTGCAATCCGACACCCAGATCTACGTGCCCATTCTGGAGCACCTGTGGGAGCCCTCCACGCTGGGGCGCGACCTGCTGGCGCAACAACCGCACGTCTCATTCACCGTCTACGACGAAGCCGCGCTGTGGTTGCGGCGGCTGACGGGCCTGGGCTTCCGCGAGGTCCTCACGCTCCAGCAGATTGTGTTCCGCGCCCTGGGCATTCTGGGAGTCTTCCTGCTGGCCGGCGGGCTCGGTCTGTCGCCGCGGGCGGCCTGGCTGACGACGGCCCTGTTTGCGCTGGGGGCCACCATTGCCGGCCCGGCCGTGCTGATCTTCGAATATGAACCGGTGCCGCGCGGCTTCGCCATCCCCCTGCTGTTTCTGGCCATGGGACTGGTCGCTCGGGGCCGGGATGTGGGCGCCGGTCTGGCCGCGGCGGTCGCGTTTCTCTACCACCCGCCCTCGGTGTACCCCTTCTGGATCGTGTATTTCTGCCTGACCTTGTGCCCGGCCCAGCCCACCGCAATGAAGCGCCGCATCTGGGGTCTGTTGCCGATTCTGGGCGGCGTGCTGGCGATGTTCCTGCTCTCCCGGCTCCAGACCGGTGCGGGCGAGCCGCAGTCCTTTTTCTCCCGCATCGATGAGTCTCTGGAGCGGCTGCAACGGCTGCGCTCGTCCTACAACTGGATTTCGCTGTGGAGCCCGGTGTGGATCCGGCACTACGTTTTTTTGTGGCTGGCGGGGCTGGCGGCCTTCTGGAGGGTGCGCCGGGGCGCCTCGCAGGACCTCCGGTTTTTCCTGGTTGGGCTGCCGGCGGTAGGCGTACTGAGCATGCCGGCTTCGTATCTGCTGCTCGAGAAGCTGAAGTGGTCGCTGGTGCCCCAGGTGCAGCCCATGCGCGCGCTATTGTTTGTCAGCGCGCTGGCGCTGATACTGGCCGCGGTGGCCGCCGCCAAAGCCGGTGAGCGCGGGCGCTACTGGGAGACGATGCTGTGGATGGTGCTGGCGCTGGCCATCCCTGCTCACACTCGCGTGCTGCAACTGCTGTTGCCGGATCTTTCCCAGCCGGTGCTGCGCCGCCGCGTCGTGCTGGTGCTGCTGCTGGCCGCGGCCGCCACGGTGGCACTGGCTCTGGAACGCCTGCGGTGGAAGTGGCCGGGCTGGGCAGCTCTGGTGGTTGTGGCGCTGCTGCCGTTCCTGCTGCTGCCCGCTTACGGCCGTGTCAGCAACTACCCCAATCTGCATACGCCCGAGTTGGCGGCCCTGGCGCAGTGGGCGCGGTCGTCCACCCCCAAGGACGCGGTCTTCCTGTTTCCCGACGCCGGACGGGAACTCTCCCCGGGCATCTTCCGCGCCGAAGGCCTGCGCGCCGTCTATGTGGACTGGAAGGTGGGTGGGCAGACGAACTTCTTGAAGGCCTTTGCCCGCGAATGGTGGCCGCGCTGGCAGCAGACCATGGCGGGTAAGTTCCAGCCCGAGAAGGTGGGTTCCTTTGCCGCTCTGGGCATCGACTACGTGGTCGTGCGGGCGTCGAACCCGCTGGCCGCCAGGAGCGCGGTCTACCAGAACTCGAAGTTCCTGGTGTACCAGACGCCCTGATAGGCGGCACTCTCAGTCTAACAATTCCCCTCGATTCTGTTGCCGCATGTCCATGAACCGAGATAGAATCAGGCCATGAGCTCTTTTCCGGCGCAGACCGAAAAGATTGAGCCTGCCGACCGCTCGCACATTGACTTTGTGCGTCGATGCTCCGATGGTTCTTTTCGCGGCATCCGGGTCCGCCATTCCAACTGTTTTCTTATCGAGACGGAGACGGGCGATATCAAGCCGAAGACGCTTCGTGAAGCCGGCGTTGCGCACGCGCTGCCCAGTCGGTCGGCTCTGTCCCCTGTGCTTGAAGTTGAACGCGAGATCTTGCGTGGAAACTACCCCGAGCTTGTCGAAATTCTTAACGGCACACGAACGCTTTCGGAGGCCTTCTCCTCGCGGCCTTAGAAATCCAGAAGCACGATTCAGCCATGGACCTGACACCAGAAGAACGCCAGCGGATCTACGAGGAGGAGAAGAGCCGGCTCGAAGCTCAAGAGCAGATCAAGAAAGAAATGGCGGCCAAGGAAGCTGCCGCCAAGATCGAGCAGCAGAGAGCCCAGACCGCAAAAGCCAACCAGGGCTGTTTGATCTTCATCGCAGTCGTGGTCGGTCTTGGTCTATTGTTCACTGTTGTAGAGCAGTGGCCCAAATGGTTCCCTTCCGCGAAAGACAGGGCTTGGGAGGCATCCTCAGGCAAGCGGTTCAAGATAACCGAGTCACTGGATGCGTCCAAGGAAGCGCTGAAGCAGCGAGCTGCGATTTATGCCATGGCCGACATGATCGAGGAGATGCAAGCTTTGTTCGAGGCGCGGTGGCGCGAATTGCAGAAGCTTTCCGCCCAAAACAAAGCGGACACTTCGATGGATGAAATTCATAAAGAGTCAGTCTCCGACGAACTCATTAAGCAACGCCGTTATGTTTCGGACGTTCTAAGGCATCATGCGGAGCTCTATCGTGACCGTATCAAGGGCAAGTCGGTTCAATCAGTGACGGCGTTGGGTAAGGAAATCAGAGTCGGGGACACTGAGGCCTATGTTAGGAAGGTCTTTCCCTTGGCCGACGACTATGAAGTGTACGGCCGACTCGATTCCAGTCGCGGGTGGGACGAGGCGCACTATCTGTGGGAGCACCTGTACATCACGCCGGACCTGGCGCTTGAGGTCACTTTTTCGCGCGAATCAAAGGTCGTGCGCCTGTTCGTGCGCGATAGGGTGCCGGTTTCAGAACAGAGGCCCCAGCTCGAACTAGGCGACAAAGTGGCCAGCATCGCAGTCCGCGGCAAGCAAATCAGGGTTGGCGATACGGCAGACGCAGTCTTCGAAATCCTGAAGAGCAAGGATCGGGTCATGCGACCCACAGTGGAGTCGGACCCGAAAGACGCCAAGAGCCTGAAGGTCACCCAACACTACAGGGTGGAAGGCAAGCGATTTGACGTGGTTCTAAGCCGACCCGAAGCCACCGGACCCTACAAAGTTGAGGCGATAGCGCTCCTCAAGTAGTCCACACCTGCGGGCCAGCAGAGTGTGCCCAATTCTGTGCCCACTCCCTCCATAGAAGGCTTGGTCGCCTTTGCGAGTGAAGCGCCGGCAGCGTGCCCGAAGTGGTACACTTCTCCCGGCTGAGGGATCGGGAAAGGGAGCTGAAGCGAGATGAGCCAGCCCCTGCTAACCACTGCCCAGCGGGCCCAACGCCTGGCCTACTGGCTGCTGCCGCCGCTGTTTTGCCTGGCCCTCTACTGGTACGCCCTGAGCAGTTGGTTTGAGGCAGACGATTTCGTCTGGCTGCGCCTGCCCGCGTCAGTCCAAAGCTGGCGCGATCTGTGGAGGGCGATCTTCGCGCCGACCCCGCACGGCACCTTCCGGCCCCTGAGCGAGCGCCTCTACTTCCTGGTCTTCGGAAGCCTGTTTCCGCTGGATGCGCTGCCGTTCCGCATCTGGGCCTTTCTGACGCAGTTCGCCAATCTGGCGCTGGTCGCTTCGATCACCCGGCGGATCACAGGATCGCGAATGGCGGGTTTCTGGGCGCCGGTGTTCTGGACCGCCAACAGCAGCCTGGCCACCGCGATGGTCTGGAGCTCGGCCTACATGCAGATCCTGTGCGGATTCTTCCTCCTGCTGGCCTTCCACTTCCTGCTGCGGCACATTGAAACGGGCCGGCGGCGCTACTACTGGCTCCAGTGGGCGGTCTTCCTGGCAGGCTTTCTGGCCATGGAGACGAACGTCGTGTATCCGGCGCTGGCCGCCAGCTACACCTGGCTGTATGCCCGGAAGCAGTTCCGGAAGACGCTGCCGCTGGCTGCCGTCTCGCTGGGGTTTGTAGTTTTCCACAGCATCATCGCGCCCAAGCAGGCGGCCGGCCCGTATAGCTTACATTTCGACGCCGCTCTCCCCGGCACGCTGCTGCGGTACTGGCGGTGGTCGTTGGAGCCCTTCAACCTGCAATCACTGACGGGCTACCCCGGATGGGTGGGAACTGCGGGAGCGGTACTGTTCACTCTGGTCCTGCTGGGGTTCACCGTCTGGGCAGCGCGTCGTCGGGACTGGCGGCCGCTCCTGTTCCTGGCCTGGTTCGCTATCCTGCTTGTGCCGGTGTTGCCGCTGCGGGAGCACCGCTCGAGGTACTACCTGACGCTACCGGCGATGGGCTTGGGCATGCTGTTGGCATACGCGCTGGTCACCGCCTGGCGCTACCGGCTGGCCTGGAAGGTTATTGCCGGCGTGTTGGCGCTGGCCTTCTTCTCGATCTCCGTCCCTGGGGCTTGGGCCATGGCGAGGTGGGATTATGAGCACACCCAGGATGTTAGAGCGCTCGTCTTTGGAGTAGCCGGCGCCCGCAAGGTGCATCCTCGTCAGGTCATTCTGCTGAGCGGGGTGACCGACCGCTTATTTTGGAGCGCGGTCCGGGACGGGGCCTTTCAAACCGCGGGCGTTTCCGGCGTGTACCTGGATCCGCTCACCCAAGCGCTCATCCAGCCGAGTTTCGGCCGCGTTGATGTCTCCCAGTTCATCCTGCCGGTGGAGCTCCTGCCGCGTGCTCTTGACCGGGAGGAAGTGGTGGTCTACGAGGTGGGCGGTCCGCGCCTGAAGAACATCACCCGAAGCTACGCCGGCCGGTTGCAGGTCCCGCCCGATGCGACGGCCCGGCGCGTGGACGTGAGCAACCCCTTGGCAGCGTACCTACTAGGGCCGAGCTGGCATCCCCTGTCGGACAACCACCGCTGGATGCCGGAGCGCGCCACCGTGCGTTTGGGCGGGCCGCGGTCAGCCGGCGAGAAGCTGCACGTGTCCGGCTTCTGCCCCGCCGTTCTGCTCCAGCAGGGCCCGCTCGAGATGAGGGTCAGCGCGGAGGGCACGCCGCTGTCCACCGTGCGGCTCTCCAGGGGCGACGCGCATTTCCGGCTGGACTTCGATCTCCCCCGCGAGCTGGTGGGCCGGCCGGTGGTGGAGGTTGAGATCCGGGTGAACCGCACCGTCCGCCATCCGGCCTGGAAGGGCGGTTTGGGACTGGTGTTCGGCGTTTTCGAGATCCGCTGAGGGCGGCTGGCGCCAAGCCGGCAGTAGGAGTACAACGCGGAGGTTGACTGCCCCGGGCAACTTCACTACCATCGCACAGGAAGGAGACTGGCATGCTGGTTTTCAATGGGCGCATTTGCGCCCTGGTAGCGCTGGCTGCGCTGGCGGGTTGGGCGCAGCAACTCACTACGCCGCAAGGCGTCCACGTCCTGCCAAACAGGAGCTTCGACGACAGCGACCGGGCGCGCCGGGAGATCCTGGATCTCTACCAGGACCTGCGCGTCACCGACGTGGTGGACGGCCTGGATCTGATCGGCCTTCAGGACCTCTCTCTGATGGACAACGACATCCGGCCCCTGTGGCGGGACACGGACAACTTCACCCACCGCATCGTGGGCTTCGCCGTCACCGTGCGGCACGTGCCCACCGACGTGCGCGTCGGCCAGAATTCGTTTCCGGATGTGGAGGGCTTCAAGAAGTTCAAGGCGGAGCAGTACCAGCGGGCGCCCGATGCCTGGCTGAAGGCGGCGCGGCCGGGAGACCTGGCGGTGATCGACGCGGGCGGCGTCCATGAAACCGGCTTCATCGGCTCGAACAACAGCCTGGGCTGGGCGGAGAAGGGCGTCGTGGGCGTGGTGACGAACGCCGGCGCGCGCGACACCGACGAGATCGTCAAGGTGAAACGCATCGCGGTCTACTGCAAGGACGCCTACTCGACGCGCGGCGTGCGCCCGGGACGCCTGATCGCCGAATCCTTCAACTTCCCGGTCAGCGTGGGCGGCGTCACCGTCTTTCCCGGCGACGTGATCGTGGCCGACGGCGACGGCGTGGTGGTCGTACCGCGCCAGCGCGCCTTGGAGGTCGGCCGCCTGGCCCGCGAGATCAACGAGGGCGACCAAAAGAGCCGTGCCGGGCGCTACCGGCGACTGGGCATACCTCCGGACAAGACCATCAAATAGGGGCGGGCCAGGGCTCGCCAGGAGCGAGGAAGACTCATACCCAGGCGGGACCGCAGAACACTTCTGGTTCGCCGCCTGAGGGGAACCTATCCCCGGCGCGCCTTTTCGAAGTTGGCCCCGATCGCGTTCCAGTCGAGGTTCCTGAAGAAGGCGTCGATGTAGCTGGCGCGCGCCACGCCGTGGTCCAGGAAGTAGGCGTGCTCGTACACGTCCAGTGCAATGATCGGTACAGCGTTCCACACGGGGAACGTGTTCTGCGCATCCCCGGCGTAGTTGAACAGATATCCCCAGTCGCGATCCCACGCCGTCCAAGCCCATCCTCGTGAAGCCATGCCCGTGGCCTTCAAATCGGCCCGCCAGGCATCCACCGAACCGAAGTCCTTCTCGATCTGCCGCTTGAGCTCCGCCGGCGGCTCTCCCCCGCGGCCGCCCAGATGGCCGAAGTAGATCTCGTGGTGCTTGACGCCGCCGATGGCGAACGTCAGGTCCACCTTCAGGGAACGGATATCGCTGAAGGTCTGGTTGGCCGCGCTCAGGTCCGGCCCCGCCGCGATCTTGGCCATGATCTCGTTGTACTTGTTGACGTAGCCCTGGTAGAGCTTGTAGTGCTCCG
>CAZIRH010000250.1:3964-7363 GCA_964541065.1 uncultured Solibacteraceae bacterium | reverse complement strand
CGTAAGCGGCAATCACCTGATTGGCGTTGGCCGTGGCCGAGGTGGGTGCTCCATCGATCGTGACGTCGCTCATGTTGCCGCGCGATCCGGCCATGGCGTAACCGACGATATGGGTCGGCTCGAAGGGCCGGTCCAACCGCGAATCGCCCGTGAAGGTGACCCCGCCGGTGGCGGCGATCAACAGGAAGGGGTTGCCGTAAGACAGCGGCATATTGGCGACTCGTGCGGCATCCACCACCGTGCCCACCGAGGCCGAAGTGGTATTGAGCAGCGGCGTCTCTGCCGTGACGGTGATGCTCTCCGCCGGCGCGCCGACTTCCAGCGTGACGTTGATTTCCAGCCGGTCGTTCACCCGCACCTCGATGTTGTCGCGCACGGATTTCTTGAAGCCCGTCGCTTCGACCGCAACCTGATACAGGCCGGGAATCAGGTACGTGGCCTGGTAGAAGCCCACCTCATTGGTCGCCAGCGACAGCTTGGTTCCCATGGCCTGGTTGGTGACTTGTACTGTGGCGCCGGGCACCACCGCCCCGGAAGCGTCGGAGATTCGGCCCGTGATCGTGCCGCGGGCCTCCTGAGCCAGCAACTGCTGCTGCGGGGGCGCCAGCAGCGCCGCGCAGGCCAGCAGCACCAAGAATACTGTACAGCTTGATCGCATTCGCATGCGTCCTCCTTTTCACTGAGTGCGTTCCCGAGCCGCGGTGCCCAACGTCGGCGACGCTGGCCGCATCGCGAGCCAAATGTTTCCGATAAGACCCGACGGTACCGGCTGAAGGTTCTGCATGTCCTGGGGCTGGAACCGTGAGCCGTACTGCTGCTCGAGCGCCGTGTAGTCCGGCAGGGTGCTGCCGGCCAGCCGGTTGATGGCAGTATTGGCTACTACAATGCACAATGAGTTGTCGCCGGGGCGCAGCAAACGGGTGACATCCACCTGGTAGGGCGGATGCCACACGGAGCCGGCCCGCTGCCCGTTCACATAGACGACCGCGGCTTCCCGAACCGGGGGCTCCAGCCCCGCACGCATCCCGGGCGTGCGCGCGGGTGGCGTGCCCGCGATCGGTCTCCCTTCGCCGAAATCCAAACGAACGGCGCGGCCGCGCTGGAGAAACTGCCCGGAGACTGTCACCGTCCGTTCATAGGTCGCGGTACCGGAATAGAAGCGCGTCTCCGCATCCTCCGTCCAGGACCGCAGGCGGTCCGGGGTGGTCGATCGCCCGTTCTGGTCGAAGGTCACTTTCCATCCGCCGCTCAGGTCGATGGGCGGCGGGGGCGGCGGACTGTTCGCCGCTTCCGCCGCCGGGGATGGGACGCGCTTGGAGAACACCAGGACGCGCGATTCGTAAGGTTCCAGCTCCAGCGCCACCGTGGTTCCGCCTTTGGGGCGGGCCGTGACGCGCGCCGGGGCCACCTCCCCGGTCGAAGGATCCCACCATTCGGGCTGCATCCCCGCGACGCGGAAAGTGCCCTGCGCGCGCCGCGGCTGGGCCGCGGTGTTGGCCAGAAAGTAGACCTCGGCGAAGCCCAGGCTGCGGCGAATGAATCCGATGTCTTCGGCTCCCGCCGTCAGCGACAGGTCGGGCGCGCGCCAGCGCCACAGCGCGGAGGCCAGTTGCGCGTCCTCCTCGGCGACGAGCTGCGCCGGCGCCGTCGAGCCTTCGAACAACCGCTTCGAGATCTCGCGGATTTCACGGCCCTGCGCCTCGGCGTCGGTCAGCCCCGGCGCCAGCGACGGCGTGCGGCGCGTAGCGACGAGGCCGCCGCCCTTGCGGGCGAAGGCCTCCAGCCGGCGGTAGGTGGCTACCGGGATGCGTTCCACGCCGGGCAGCACCACTATGGAATGCCGGCCCTCCAGGCGGTCGATGGTTCCGTCGTCGATGAAGTCGAAGTCGTAGCCGGCCTCCAGGATCCGGGCAACCAGGTTCGCGCCGAGCAGCTTGTCCATCAAGCGGTCCACCGAGACCCGGCCGAGGGTGAACTGGGCGCGGGCGTCGGCGGTGGGCAGGTAGATGGCCACGTCGTTGGCCGGCTTGCCCTGGCGCAACAGGTAGCTCACCCGCTGGAGGTAGGCGGCGACGTCCGGCATCACCAGCCACCAGGGGTTGTGATGATTGAAGACCGCGGCGGCATAGAATCGCCAGCCCGGCTCGCCGGCGCTCTCGGGCGAGTACGGCCAGCCGTGACCGATGAGCTGGTTGACGCCCTGCAAGAAATGGCGGTCGGCCTCGGCCTTCATGTCCAGCGGGGCGGCCCGAAAAGCGGGCGAGTGCAGCCAGGTCCAGGTCTCCGAGGAAGTCACCGGGCGGTCCAGCAGGTGACTGGCCGAGGAGGCCCACCGGGAAACCGAGAACCTTCTCCAGTGGGACTGCTCCCCTTCCGGTAGATCCACCAGGGCGTTGCTGGCCAGCGTCACCGGAGGCGTACCGTAAGCCTGAACTCGCAACAGCGTGCCGTGCTGGTGCGCCCATTCGCGTAACGGCCGCAGGAAGCGGTCCTCGGCCAGTTCGGTCATGGTCAGCGCCCAGTCGTTGCGGACGGCCCCCGTTTTCTGGCCCATCTCCGCGACCAGGGCCGGCAGATAGGGCTTCAGGTCGTAGCCGCGCCGCCGGCTGAACTCCTCCAGAAAATCGGTGGTCCAGTCCGATCCGAACACTTCCAGGCTGTCGCAAAAGACCGCGTACGGCGGATGCGGCCCGAACGCCTGTAGCAGGGGCTCGCCGACGAACTTCAAGTAGTTGTCGAGCGCGGCGCGATCATAGTGGTCCAGGACCCACCCTTCGGCGCCCACTGCGGCGCGCTTCACCGTCTGCCGGGTCCGGCTGGAGATGAAGAACAAAACCACTTGATTGCCCGCCAGAGCGGCCGGCAGCCGCACCATCCCATCCTCGACCGCGGGGAGCTCGCGCGCGGCCTCCGCGGAAAAGCTCCGCGGATCGCCCGAGGTCAGGAAGGCCGTGATCAGCCGCTCCCCCTCGCCGATGACGGGCACGGCTACCTCGCGGACGCCGGGCTTGACCGCCACCCGGTCACAGCGCAGCCTTCCCGCAGCCTGGGTGATGGGGATGTTCGGCCCGCCATAGGGCCACCCGCTTCCCACCGTCAGATCCGCGCGCAGACCCAGTTCGCGCGCCTTTACCGAGGTGAACCGGAGCGCCTCCAGGAACTCGGCGGACAGGAAGGGCAGATTGCGGAAACCTCGCTTGGCGTCGTCGAGTTCCAGCGGATAGACCGGCTGAATCTCGAAGCCGCCGATGCCGCCCTCTTTCATCAGCCGCATCTCGCGCTCGAGTTCTTCCGGCGTCACCGCCGGCCCAAACCACCACCACCGCATCATGATCCGGGAGTCGTCGGGCGGGCGGCGAAAAGCCTTTTCGAGGTCGTCGATGTTGCCGGGTTGGGCGG
>CAZIRH010000250.1:0-3954 GCA_964541065.1 uncultured Solibacteraceae bacterium | reverse complement strand
GCAGCAAAACGCTGCGAGCCAGAGGAAGCGACGCGCAAACATCACAGTTAACCTCACCTCAGCCATCGAAGGTGAAGGAACACCTTCTCGACACAGACCCCATAGACGCGAACTACTGAACGGCAGCATAATGGTGCAAGGAGGCCGGGCACCGCAAGAGGGAGCGTCTAAAATCTTTCTTAGAGAAACTTGAAACGTCCGTAACCGCTTGAAAGAAAAGCAGTTCTTCAAATTCGGCGAGTTTGACCTCGACGCTACCGCCAAGGTGCTCTTGCGTCGGGGCCAGCCGGTGCACTTGACCCTCAAGGCGGTCGAGACACTGCTGGTGTTGGTGCAGAATTCTGGGCAAGTCGTTACGAAAGAAGAAGTTATGAGGGCGGTCTGGTCCGACCGCGTGGTCGATGAAGCCAACCTCGCTCAGAACATCGCCATGGTTCGGCGCGCGCTGGCCGCCGAGCGCGGCAGCCCCGCCTTCATCGAGACCTTCCCAGGAAGGGGCTACCGCCTGGTGGGGCCCGCCACCCTGGAGACGGGCACTGGGGCGGCTCCGGCGACAGAACCGGCCGCGGCACGGGCCAGATCCCGGTTCCGTGTGCTGTCGATCGCAGCGCTGGCCATTCTCGCCATGGCAGGGGGCTGGCTGGTGTTTCGGCGGGAAACCGCGGCGCCGAAGCCGGTGTTTCGAATCGTGCCAGCCACTCGGCTGCCCGGAAAGGAGTCCCATCCGGCGGTCTCGCCGGACGGCAGAACGGTGGCGTTCGTCTGGACCAGAGAGGGAGCCAAGACCTCGGGCATCTGGACGCTGGCAGCCCAGGAGACTTCCCCTCGCGCGGTCACCAAAAGGGAAGGGCATTACAGTAGCCCCGCCTGGTCTCCCGATGGGCGATCGGTCGCCTACTTGCGGACCGGCACAGCTTCTACCGAGGTGCTGATCGCCTCTCTCGCTACCGGCGCAGAGAAGCTGGTGGCTACGCTGGTACCGGCCGACTACGGCCTTCCCTCCCGCCTGCTGGACTGGTCGCCGGACGGCCAGTGGATCGTGGTCTCTCATTCCGACTCTCCGGACAAGGTGATGGGCCTGGTGCTGGTCTCTCTCGGCAGCGGAGAGCAAAGGCGGTTAACGCAGCCGCGTGACGTAGTGGGAGGGGACGCGGATCCCAGGTTCTCACCCGACGGGCGAACCATCTCTTTCATCCGGCTGATTCACCGCTCCAACCAGGAACTCTTCTCCATCCCGGTCCAGGGAGGCGCGCCCCGGCAACTGACCGCCGACGGTAGGCAAGTGACGGGCCAGGACTGGATGCCGGACTCCAGGTCGATCGTCTTCGCCTCCGATCGGGGCGGCGAGTTCCGTCTGTGGAAGATCCGCACGGACGTTTCCGACCCCGGCCAGACGGCGCAATCCATCGGCGTCTATGGAGAGTTTCCCATCGAGCTGGCCGTCGCGCGGAAAGCCTCCTCGCTGGTGTATGCCGTCCTCCAGCAGGACCGCAACATCTGGCGTCTCGAGTTGAAGGGCAAGAAGTGGGAGCGCATCATCGCTTCCACCGGGCAGGATGCCTCGCCGCAGTATTCGCCCGCGGGCGACCAGATCTGCTTTCGCTCGGACCGCTCCGGAGAGGACCAGCTTTGGGTGAGCCAGGCCGACGGCTCGAATCCCGAGCAGGTGACCCACGGACAGCTCTGGCCCTCGGTGGGCCGCTGGTCTCCCGATGGCCGAGCCATCGTCTTCAACAACGCGCGGACCGGCGAGATCCACCAGGCCAGTCGAGGCGATGACGGGAAGTGGGTGACGCGCAGCCTGGGCGCCCTGGGCTACCACCCCATGTTCTCGCCGGATGGGCAATGGATCTATGCGGGCACGCAGTCCAGCATCGTGCGCATTCCCGCCCGGGGCGGGTCGGCCATCGAACTGGCGAGGACACGCGGGTTCTCGCTGGGCGTCTCGGCGGACGGCAGGTTCGTCTTCTTCATGCGCGACCCCAACGAGAGCGCTCTATGGAGGGTGACCACCGACTCCGGCCGGATCTCGAAGGCGCTCGACGGCCTGGTCCCCAATTGCACCAGTTGCTGGGCGCTGACTCCCACCGGCATCTACTACCTGGGCGGCAGCAGGCAGTCTTTCGACCGGCAGATGCTGTACTTCCACGATTTCGCGACCGGCCGCGACCGTGAGGTGATCGAATATCCCGAGCCGCTGGCGCCGTTCGGCAGCGGGCCGTTCTCGCTTTCCCCGGACCGGCGCTACCTGCTGTGCGTGCGCACGGATCAGTCCTCGAGCGATATCATGCGCGTCGAGCCGTTTCCGTAATGCCCTGTCTCCGCTCCGGTCGCTGGTTCAGAAGTACCGCAGCCGGGCCAAGTCGCGGAAGAAATCGGGGTAGGAGACCGCCGCCGCCTCCGCACCGGCGACCGTCGATTCGCCGTCCGCCGCCAGGGCCGCTACCGCGCCAGCCATGGCGATGCGGTGACGACTTTGCCTCCTGGATTGGTTCTTGGGGCGATGCCCGGCGAGCTGATGGCGTGCCATTCAGCGGCCCACGTAGAAAGCCCGCTGCAACGCCCGGTCAGGCGCCACCCTGCGGTTCGCCTTCGGCTCGGGTGGCGCGATGGACCCAATACCCTGGCCGACGGCTGTGGTGAGCCACCGCGAGAATGAGCACACCCTCCTTCTCAATTGAGTAGATGAGTGAGAATCGGAACTTGCGGAGGACGGCCTTCCGGATGCCCGGCAGAATCTCCTCGGTGGATTCCGGGAACTGCGCGATGAGCCTCTCGGCCCTTCGGACCTCCGTGAAGAAGCGTCGCCCCAGTCCCACGGAGCGCAGTTCGAGGTAGCCGATCTCATTCAGCAGCTCGTCCTCGGCGGCCTGGTGGTACCTGACGGGAGTCACCGGAGGAGTCGTTCCACCTTGTCTGCTACCTCCTGAGCCCCAACCGCCCCAGCGCGTCCTGCGCGATACTCCTGCAAGCGCCTCTGCGCTTCTTCCGCCCAGAGGAGCTCCGCCTCTGGCTCGCTCAAGTCCTCCAGGCTGGCCAGAAGTTCTTCTGCCAGGGCCGCCCGATCATGAACGTCCAGACTCAAGGCATTCTTTAGAGCTTCGGCCAAGTCTGACATCTTGGGCTCCAGGTTCATTGTATCGCCCTCAATCCCGCAGCCCGGCCAGCGTCCGGAAGAAATCGGGGTAGGAGACCGCCGCCGCCTCCGCACCGGCGATGGTCGATTCGCCGTCCGCCGCCAGGGCCGCCACCGCGCCAGCCATGGCGATGCGGTGATCGCCGAAAGAATCGAGCTCCGCGGCGCGGAACCGTTGCCGGCCGGGCACCTGGAAGCCGTCGGGCCGCACCTCGATCTCGACACCCATGCGTCGGAGGTTCTCGGCGAGCGTGGCGATGCGGTCGGTCTCCTTGACGCGCAGCTCGGCGGCGTCGCGCACCGTCAGCCCTTCTTCGCTGGCCGCCCCCAGCACCGCCAGGACCGGGATCTCGTCGATGAGCGCGGCGGTCAGCGCCCCCTCGATCACTCCGCCGCGAATGCGGGAGTGGCGCACCACGATATCGCCGGCCAGCTCTCCGGCCTGCTCGACGACTCTGGGGATGCGGAGATCGGCGCCCATCCCTACCAGAAAGTCCAGCAGCGCGGCCCGCGTGGGGTTCAGGCCGACCTGCTCGAGAACCAGCTCGGAGCCAGGCACCAGCAGCGCCGCCGCCAGGAAGAACGCCGCCGTCGAGAGATCGCCCGGCACCGCGAGTGGGCGGGCCTTCAGAAGGGCCGGCCCGCGCAGGGTGATCACACGCCCGCGGGCCTCGAGGGCGGCGCCAAACTCCCGGAGCGCCAGCTCGGTGTGGTCCCGCGTGCGGACCGGCTCGCGCACCGTGGTGATGCCGTCGGCGTACAGGCCGGCGAACAACCCGCAGGTCTTCCCCTGCGCGCTGGCTACCGGCAGGGGGTAG
>CAZIRH010000249.1:0-7365 GCA_964541065.1 uncultured Solibacteraceae bacterium | reverse complement strand
CCGGCGTTACTTCCGCACGGTCTCGGAGGCCATCCGCAAGGCGGATCCCCATCACCTGGTGCTCGGGATTCGCTGGGCGGGCAGCGCCCCGGAGCCGGTGCTGAGGGCCAATGATGTCTTCGACGTTTTCAGCATCAACATCTACCGGTTCGAGCCGCCGCGCGAGCAGCTCGAGCGCATCTACCAGCACGTGAAGAAGCCCATCCTGATCGGGGAGTTCCACTTCGGGGCGGCCGAGCGCGGCTATGCGCCCTCGCTGGTGATGGTCAGGGACCAGACCGAGCGCGGCGTAGCCTACCAGTACTACCTGGAGCGTGCGGCCGCGCTGCCCGCCGTCGTCGGCGCGCACTGGTTCCAACTGGCCGATCAGCCCGTGACCGGCCGCTTCGACGGCGAGAACTACAACCTCGGCCTGGTCAACCAGCTTGACTTGCCGTACGCGGAGCTGCTCTGGTACGCGAAGGGCGCGCACCGCCGCATGTATCAGGTGCACGCGGGCGCGCAGCCGCCTGTCGAGCGCATGGCCAAGGTGAGGTAGGGCGGGGATAAGACCGCGGTCTTATCCCACGGCGGTTCGCGCCGGTTCCGCCACTCGGTCGTAGCGCTCCCGCTGTTCCTTCCAGTGCAGCCAGGCCAGGCTGATCACGCGCAACACCTCCAGGCGGTCGAACGGCTTCATCAGCACGTCATAGCCGCCCAGATTGAGCACCTCCGCCCAGAGGTGCTCGTCGGCCAGCCGCGAGGTGACGATCAGCAGCGGCGACTCCGGAAGCTGCTCGAGTTCGGCCAGCATGTCCTTCCAGTTGCGGTCCGCAGTCTCCGATTCGCACAGCACTACCGGGATGGCGTTACAGCGCAGCAGCGCCAGGGCCTCGCCGTAGGAACGGGCCTGGTGAATCTGCCAGTTGGAGTGGCTGAACAGGTGGCTCAGGAAGATGTGGTCTTCGTCGAAGGGGCTCACCGCCAGCACCGTCACCACCCTGTCCGGCTGACCGGCACGCCGGGTTTCCGCCACGGAATCGGCCTCCCGGGCGGAACAGGACGGGTAGTTCACCAGCGAACTGGCTACATCTTTCTTCGGGCCCGCTGGCATAGATTCACTCTCCTCTCCGGAGCTACACCGCTGGAAAGGCACGCGTTACCTGCATTCTGAGGTGGGCAGGCGCCTCCCCGCCGACAGTTTGATGGTACAAGACACCGCCGCGGATTCCAGTAGGGCGAAGGCCCGAGTTGTGTGCAGACTCCAACCGGCCCTGGCGGCGGCATTCACCTGATGAGTGGGTCACCGGCGGCATTACTCTCAGGCGATTTCGCCGCTTTTGCCGCTCCGCCGTATGGCGGCCCGCTGGCGCAGTCCGCGCTTAGAACATAAAGCGTAGCGAGAGCTGGATGCGCCGCGGCTCGCGCGCGCCGTTGTAAGCGCCGAAGTTGGCGTTGATCTGCTGGCCGGCGGGGTTGAAGCGCGCGCCGGTGTCAAGACCTGAGAACTGCGTGTGGTTGAAGGCGTTGTAGAACTCGGCGCGGAACTGGAAGTAGCGCGCCTCGCCGGAGACCGGGATCCGCTTGGAGATGCTCAGGTCACAGTTGTTGGCGCCCGGGCCGCGCAAGAGCCCGATGCCGGCGTTGCCGAAATCGCGCGCCGGCGTGCGGGCGAACACTTCCGTCTTGAAGTTGCGATAGAAGGTGCGCTCGCTCTTTGCCAGGCGCGGATCGCCCAGCACCGTGATGCGCGCGCCTTCCGCCGAGCCGGTCAGGTCCACCGTATCGCTGGTGGAGAAGCCCGGCGTGAACGGCGTTCCGCTGAGGAACGCGGTCACCCCGGAGACCTGCCAGTTGCCCAGCACCAGGTCCAGCGCCTTGTTGTTCTTGGCCGGGCTGGGGATGCTCCAGGCATAGTTGATGATCAGCAAGTGGGGGACATCGTAGCTGAGCAGGCCGTAGTTGCGCTGGCGCATGGAGAAGTAGGGGCTCACGCTGTCGAAATCGCCGGCGTTGACGCCCAGCGTCTTTGAGAACGTGTAGGAGGCGCCGAACTGCAAACCGCGTGACATGCGCCGGTTGGCCGTCACCTGCAAGGCATGATAGTTGGAGGTGGCGCCGAACCCGCGCACATTGATCGAGCCCAGGCCCTGGTACGGCCGCAGGAAGTTGTCCGCCAGCGGGCTGCCCGTGGTGGCATCGACGTTGGCCGGGTCGAAGCGCGCGTACATGGGAATGGCGTTGATGTCGCGCACGTACAGTAGGTGGCGGCCCAGGCTGCCCACGTACGCAGCGTCCACCACGGTCTTGAAACCCACTTCCCGCTGCACCCCCAGGCTGAGGTTCATCACCTGAGGCAGCGGTTGCTTGCCCACTTGCGGGGCGTTGACGCCGCTGGGGCCCACCGCGCCCTGCGACTGTAAGAAGGTGTCCAGGCTACTGAAGTACAGTGTGGGCGTGTAGGCCACCGGGGCCTGGCCGTTGGTGCCGGAGTAGACGTTGCCTTGCGGGCGGTCGTAGAAGAAGCCGAAGCCGCCGCGAATGGCCATCTTACCGTCGCCCTTGGGGTCGAAGGCGAAGCCCAAGCGCGGGCCGATCGAGAGCAGCGGCGTGTCGTACAGACTGGGGTTGTAGCCCTTGCCCCCCACCACCATGCCCGGGGCATAGTTGCCCGAGCCGGGCACGAACAGTCCGATGTAGGGCACCGGATATATCAGGCCGCTGCGCGGATCGACGCCGACGCGCTTGCCGGCGGCGTCCTTGCCCGGACGGATCAGCACGGCCGCGGCCTTGGCGTCGTAAGTGGCCGGGTCGAAGGTGGTGATGGCGAAGCGGTCGTCGTGCGCCTGCGGCGCGTTGTAGAACCGCACGCCGAAATCCAGCGTCAGGCGGCTGGAGATCTTCCAGGCATCCTGGGCGTAGAACTCGACCTGGGTGTAGCGGTAGTGCGAGTAGGGCCGGAAGGTCCCTTCCGAGTAGTTGTCGAAGTTGCCGAGCAGCGCGTTGGAGAAGGCGTAGTTGGAGTCGAAGGGGTTGTTGGCGTTGCGCCCGAAGGCGAAGGACCCACGTGTGTTCGGGCCGCCCACTTCGTCCTTTCTCATGCGCTCGATGTAGACGCCGAACTTGAGCGAGTGCGTGCCGATCACCTTGCTGAGGTTGTTGGCGAAGGTGAACACGGGGTTCTCGTTGGTGTAAGGAATGTTGCCCAGCGAGGGGTTGATGTAGCTGGGCACGCCGCCGAAGGTGACATTCGGGATGGCCTTCGACTCATTGGAGGCCGGATACCACTGCCCGATGTTGCCCATCTTGCTGCGCGCCACCTTGTCCTTGTCCACCGGGTTGAAGGTCTGCCCGCGCGTCGTGGCGCCCATGGTGAACTCGTTCACCATGGTGGGGTTGATGAGCTTGGTGATGTTCAGCACGGCGCCGCGCCCGCGCTGCGGCCGCAAGGTGTTGGTCAGGTCATAATTGAGGTCGCCGGCCACCCAGGAGCCGTAGGGCCAGTTCTCGTCGTCGTTGTCGCGGATGCCCCGGAAGTAGGCGGTCAGCGTCGGGCTGACGCTGTAGTCCACCCGGATGACGTCCTGGCGGCGCGGGTTGCTCCCGCTCACGTTGCTGCGGTAATTGCGCGAGTAGCGCAGCGCCGGATCGGCCTCGACGTAGTTGGGCAGCGGGAAGAAGCTCAGGATGGCCTGCCCCAGCGAATGGACGTGCGCCTTGGGCACCACGTTGCCGGGGAAGTTCTGCCCCGTGGTGGGGTCTTTGATCAGAATCAGAGCCCCGTTGGTCTCGCGCGTGTCCGTGAAATCCCCGTTGCGCTGAAGCGCGGTCGGCGTGGTCACGAAACGCACGCCGGGATACAGCCGCCGCCGCACCAGTTCCTCCGAAAAGAAGAAGAACAGCTTGTCGCGGTTCTTGTTGAACTTGCCCGGCAGGTACACCGGCCCGCCCAGGGAGAAGCCGCCGCTGTTGAAGCGGTAGATGGGCTTGGGCGTGCTGGTGCGGTTGTTGAAGAAGCTGTTGGCGTTCAGCGTCTCGTGACGGTAGTACCAGTAGGCGCTGCCGTGGAAGTCCTGCGTGCCGTTCTTGATGATCACGTTGATGGTGCCCGCGCTGTTGCGCCCGTACTCGGCCTGGTAGTTGCTGGTCAGCACCTTGACCTCGCCGATGGCGTCCATGTTCGGCTCGTTGTGCACGCTGGTGTTCGAACCGGTGTCCACGGCCGAGATGCCGTCCAGGGCGTACATGATCGAGGTCTCGCGGCCCCCGTTGATGTGCAGGCCCTGGAGCACGTTGCCCGTCATGACCACCTCGCGCGAGCCGGCGCGCGTGTCGATGACCCCCGGCAGGGCGGAGAGCAGACTCAGGAAGTCGCGGCCCTTGGTGCCCAGGTTCAGGATCTGATCGCCGCTGATCGAGCCGGAGCGCTCGCTCGAGGCCGTCTGGATGGGGGTGGCCTCGGCCACCACCTGCACCTTTTCCGTGAGCTGCCCTACCTGAAGCGTGATGTCACCGAGTGAGCGGCGTTCGTTGGCGGTTACGGTGATGTCCCGGATGGAGAAAGAGCGAAAGCCGCTCATCGCCACATCCACCGTGTACGTGCCCGGCAGCACGCTGGGGAACACGAACAGGCCAACCTCGTTCGTGGCGATTTTCTGCGCCACCCCGGTGGCTTGGTTGGTCAAAGTGATTTGAGCGTTGGGGACCACCGAGCCGGCTTGGTCCTTCACCGTGCCGCTCACCGTCCCGCTGATGTTTTGGGCCAGCAGCCCGCCGACCGCCAGCGCCGACACCACCGCCCACCGAAGAAGCTTCATGCGCATGACACACCTCCTGGTCCGGTCGTTGCGGCCGGAACCTCTACTCTTCGGGAAGTATACTACACGCGGCGGTGGGCTGGGGTAGCGGAGCGCGCTCAGCCTCCCAGCCCGATGCGGCAGAGGTGGCGCTCCTCCTCCAACCAGACGCGGGCGCGGCGGGTCAGGCGACCGGGCGAACGCCCCGGTTCTGAACTCGGGGAAGTCGGCGTTCACGCGGCGGGAGCCCGGGGCTCCGGATGCACGGTCACGTCGGCGCCGGGGACCAGTTGTTGGATGATGCGCTCGATTTCCTCGGTCAGATCGTGCGCCTGTTTCAGGGTAAGGTCGCCGTCCGCCAGGATGTGCACGTCGATGAAGTGCTGAGCACCCGAGGCGCGCAGGCGCACGTTATGACAGTTGGCGACGGCCGGGTGGGCCTCCACCGCCGCGATGATCTTCTCTTCCAGGCCGGCCGGGGCGGTATCCAGCAAGGCGTGGGCCGTGCGCAGGCCCAGCTTCGAGCCGACCCGGACCACAATCAGCGCCACCAGCAGAGCGGCAACGGCATCCGCGTAGTGGAGGAATTCCCAGGCCGGCGCCCACTCGCCCAGCTTCACACAACCCAGACCGACGATCACCACGCCGGAACTCCAGATGTCCGTGCTGAAGTGCAGCGCGTCGGCCTCCAGCGCCTGGCTGTTGTACTTTCTGGCCACCCGGTACAGGAGCCGGGAGCGGGATACATCCACCACAATCGAAGTGACCATTACGGCGAAGGACCAGATGTTGACTTCGATCTCGATGCTCTGCGACACCATGCGCTGGACGGCCCCGTAGATGATCCACAAGCAGGTCACCAGCAGCAAGAAGGTCTCCACTAGTGCCGAGAGGTTCTCGATCTTGCCGTGACCGTAGGGGTGGTCCCGGTCCGCGGGCCGGCCGGAGATCCGCACGGCGAAGAAAGTCATCAGCGCGGCCACCAGGTCCAGACCCGAATGGGCCGCCTCGGCCAGGATGCCCAGACTGCGGGTGGCCAGGCCCACCACCAGCTTCAGGCCCGTCAGAGCCATCGCGGCCAGCACCGAGCTGCCTGCGGCCCAGCGCTTCTCGCGGTCTGCGTTTTGAGCGGACGTGAGCTGCTCAGCCACGTGCTCTTTCAAAGTAAAGGCGCGGGCCTGGGGCTGTCAAACCGTGCCTACTGCCCCAGCCCGACGCGGCAAAGGTGCTGCTCCAGCGACTGGCGCTCCTCCTCCAGGTAGGCGCGCGTGCGGCGGGTCAGCTCGTCGAAGTCCACCTGGTGCGCGTCGAACTCCGGCCCATCCACGCAGGCGAACCGCACCTTGCCGTTCACGGTGACGCGGCAGCCGCCGCACATGCCCGTGCCGTCCACCATGATGGGATTGAGGCTGGCGACGGTGGGCACGCCCCACTCGCGGGTCACCGCCGCGGCCGCACGCATCATGGGAATGGGGCCGATGACGTGCGCCGCGCCGACAGGCTCCGGGTGATCCTGGCGCCAGGCGCGCATCAGGTCCACCACCGTGCCTTTGAACTCGCCCGAGCCGTCATCGGTGGCCCAACGGACTTCGTCGGCGACCGCGCGCAGTTCCTCGTCCAGAATGATCAGCGATTTCGACCGCGCGCCGCACAGCGCGATGACGCGATTGCCGGCGTGGCGGAAGGCCCGCGCCACCGGCAGCAACTCGGCCACGCCCACGCCGCCGGCCACGCACAACGCGGTCCCGATCTTCTGGATGCCGGCGGGCTGGCCCAGCGGGCCCAGTAGGTCGGCCAGGCGCTCACCCCGTTCGAGGGCCACGGTCTCCCGCGAGGTCTTGCCCACCGCCTGCACCACCAACTGAATGGTGCCCCGTTTCGGGTCGCCGTCCACCAGCGTCAGCGGGATGCGCTCGCTCGCGGGAGTGGGGCGCACGATGACGAACTGCCCGGGCTTCCAGTGCCGCGAGATTTCCGGAGCACAGATCTCGAACCAGGCCGTCTCCGGCGTCAACTGCCGCTTGGCCAGAACCTGGTTCAGCCTGTCCTCCGCCGCAGGTTCGCGGGCGGCCTCCTCGGCGGTCTCCTTGTGCTCCGGGCGGAGCGCGCGGTCGATGGCTTCCGCCGCCACGCGCCCGTCGCGCATGGCCAGGATGACGGTGGCTCCGCCGCGCACCACGTCGCCGCCGGCGAAGACCTTCGGGAGGCTGGTCTGCCCGAGCTGGTCGATGGCGATCTTGCCCCGCGTGGTCACCAGTTGCGGCGTGGCGCGCTGCACGGTGGGGTTGGGGCTCTGCCCGATAGCCATGACCACGGTGTTCACCGGGAAGCGGTACTCCGAACCCTCGAGGGGCACTGGCGCGGGCCGCCCGGACTCGTCCGGCTCCCCCAACCGCATGCGGATGCACTCCATCTCCGTGACGCGACCCTTTTCGTCCCCGAACAGCCGCACCGGCGCGGCCAGGAACTCGAAGCTCACGCCCTCCTCTTCGGCATGCTCGATTTCCTCGATCCGGGCGCGCAACTCCGCCCGTCCGCGCCGGAACATGATGATGCTCTCGCTGCCCAGCCGCTTGGCCCAGCGCGCCGC
>CAZIRH010000248.1:1307-7392 GCA_964541065.1 uncultured Solibacteraceae bacterium | reverse complement strand
CGGGCGTTTCCGCGGCGGCCACGCTGGCTTCTTACGGCCACGCGGTGACCCTGTTCGAGCAGGGCGCCGCGCCCGGCGGGGTGGCGCGCGAGACCATCCCCCCCGAGCGCCTGCCGGAGACGATTATCCGCCGCGAGATCGAAGACGTCTTGGCGGCCAGCGGCGCGGTCACGCGCCGCCATGGCGCGCGGCTGGGCCCCGGATACGGTCTCGATCAGGTGGTGGCCGAGGGCTTCGATGCGGTGCTCGTGGCGCTGGGGTTGAACGAGTCGGTCCCGCTGCCAGGCGCGCGAAAGCCGGCCACAGGCGTCGAGGGAGCGCTCGGGTTCCTGCGCGAAGTGAAAGCCGGCCGGCAACTCGCCGGCGCCGTGCTGGTGCTGGGCGGCGGCAACACGGCCATCGACGCCGCGCTTTCGGCCAAGCGCGCCGGGGCCACGGATGTCTCGATCGTCTACCGCCGCTCCTTCACCGAGATGCCGGCCTGGCCCGAGGAGCGCGACCAGGCCATCCGGGCTGGCGTCAACTTCCTGATCCTGACGCAGCCGCTGGACTATCTGACGGATTCGCAGGGCCGCCTGGCGGGCCTCAAGGTCGCCCGCACGCGACTAGGCCCTCCCGGTCCCGATGGGCGCCGCACCCCGGAGCCGGTGGCAGGCTCCGAGCACGTGCTGCCCGCGGACCTGGTCATCGAGGCCATCGGCCAGCGGGTGAGCGAGGAGCTGAAGGCCGCCCTGCCGGGGCTCGGCTTCACCCGCAGCGGCCTGTTGCGGACCAAAGAAGGAACCCTGGAAACGGCGCGCGCGGGCGTGTTCGCCGCGGGCGACATCATCAACGGCGGAGCCACCGTGGTGCAGGCGGTGGCCGAGGGCGCGCGCGCCGCGCGCGAGATTGACGCATACCTGAAAGGAGCATGACTGTGTCCTGCAACATCGGTTTCGTCGGCCTGGGCATCATGGGCAAGCCCATGGCCAAGAACCTGCTCAAAGCCGGGCATCGACTGGTGGTCTATGACATTCGCCCGGAGCCGGTCGAGGAGGTCGTCTCCGCCGGCGCCGCGCGGGGCGCGTCCGCCAGAGACGTGGCGGCGCGCTCGGAGATCATCATCACCATGCTGCCGGACGGGCCAGACGTCGAGTTGGCGGTGCTGGGGCCGGACGGCGTGCTGGAGGGAGCCCGGCCGGGCGCCATCGTCGTGGACATGAGCTCGATCAGCCCGCTGGTCGCGCAAAAGGTGGGCGCGGCCTGCGCCGAACGCGGCGTCGAGTTCCTGGACGCGCCGGTCTCGGGCGGCGAGCCCAAGGCCATCGACGCCACGCTCGCCATCATGGTGGGCGGCAAGCAGGAGACCTTCGACCAGGTTCTGCCCGTGTTCAAGGCCATGGGTTCCACGGTGACGCTCACCGGCCCGGTGGGCGCCGGCAACGTCACCAAGCTGGCCAACCAGATCATCGTGGCCCTGAACATCGCCGCCATGGGTGAGGCCCTGGCGCTGGCCACCAAGGCGGGCGTCAGCCCCGAGGTCGTTTTCAACGCCATCAAGGGTGGGCTGGCCGGCTCGACCGTGCTGAACGCCAAGGCCCCCATGGTCCTCGCCCGCAACTTCAAGCCCGGCTTCCGCATCCGCCTGCACCACAAGGACTTGAGAAACGCGCTGGCCGCGGCCGCCGCGCTGAACGTGCCGCTGCCACTGACCAGCCTGGTGCAGCAGGAGATCGTCGGCCTGCTCAGCGACGGCAAGGGCGACTGGGACCACTCCGGCCTCGTCACCTTCACCGAGCGGGCGGCCCAGGTGGAGATCAGGTAGCCGGCGAGCCCTCTGATGAGTGCATTGCCGCGCAGCCTGCACTCAGCGCCGGAGGCGCTCCAGCCAGGCGGAGAGCAGTTCCGCGTGGGCGGGCAAGCGACCGTAGACCTCGATGGCCAGTTCCTCCTGATACGTGTGGACCGTGAGGTTGCGGTCCCTGGCCATCCTTGACGCAACCTCGGTCTGTTGCTCGTCAAGGATGCCCGCTTGCCAGCAGGCCCGGATGACGCCCACCGGCGAACCCGCCTCGAGTTCCTCCCGTTCGGCCAGATAGAGCTGAGCTGCCTTCCACACGGTCTCGAAGGTGTAGGTGAACCTCAGGATGGCGGCGTCTCTGATCACTTCGGAGATGGGTTCCTTCAGAATCTCCCGCAGTGTCCGCAGGGCCTTCTCCGCGGCTTGGAGGCGCTCGTTCAACCGCTCCACAGAACGCCCTCCCGTTCCACGCGCGCACGGAGCTCGGCCGGGGCCTCCTCCAGATTCACCAGATCCACCGGAAACGGCACCCAGCTCTGTTCGAGTCTCTCCTGCAACTCCAGCCACACGCGGTGCGGGATGGGTTCCAGAGGCAGCACCGCCACGTCAACGTCCGAGTAACGATGCTCCGCGCCAGAGGCGCGTGAACCGAAGAAATAGACCTTCGCGGCCCGGGGGCCAAGCCCGCGCAGGACAATCCGCTTGACCTCCGCAAGATACCTTGACGCCGTCGCCATACCTGGAGGCGATGATAGCACGACCGCTCCCCCGCGCGCCGCCCGGTTCGGTCCGCTGCGGTAGCCTGCCGCAGAGGCCTCGGGGGTCACTTCAAAACCGGCCAATGAGCCCGACCCAGAACAGACGGTGTTATCCCCTCCCGGAGACGGTTCCGGCAAGTCTCTTTTCTCCCGGTAGGCAAACCCGGGGTACGCCGCCATCCTTCAATCTCAGTCCCACCCGGACTTCTTGTCGGTTGTTTCCATCCGGATCCGCCACTGTCACCCGCGCCACGCCCCCGCCCCGCGCTATCCTCAGGTGAGCACTGCTATGACCTCCCAGCTCCCGCCCGCCGCACCGGACAGCCTCCGCGCCGCATGCCCACAGGACACCCCACCTGCCCTCCCATCCCCTTTCCTTTCACTGCGAAGAAAAAAATCACGAAAGGAACCCAATCCCAAAATCGGACACCCGTGCAGTCGGCTCACGGGAACCGAGCGAGGGTAACGCCCCCGGGGCACTTCCCATCCACCGCCTGCCGCGTCGGTTCCGAGTGCTACAATTGAGAAACCATGGAGATGGTCCGCCTCACGGGCGTGTTTTGGCCGGAAGGGGACGTCTACGTATCCAAGTGCCCGGAGCTCGGCGTTGCCTCCTGTGGTGACACCGTCGAGGAGGCCATGGCGAACCTGCGGGAGGCGGTCGAGCTGTACCTCGAGAACGCCCGGCGACTGGGTATCCTTGAACCCTTGGACGCGCTGACGTCGTCGGCGCGGTTCACTACGCAGTTCGAGGTGGCGCTGCGCTGAAGGCGCCCATGTCGAAGCTCCCGGCCCTGTCATCGGAGCAGATCATCAGCGCCCTGAGAAGGGCGGGGTTTCGCTATGCGCCCAAGCGCGGCAAGGGCAGCCACGCCGCCCTGGTGGGCACGGACCTCGCCGGCCGGCTCAAGCTGGTGATCGTTCCGAGGCACAGGACGGTTCCGGTCGGAACACTGCTGTCGATTCTGGAGCAGGCCGGTCTGACTCGCGACGAGTTCGTGGGTCTCCTCTGAGCGAGCAGGTTCTTTTTCGATACTTTTGGAGGTAACGTGCCTCGTTTCGCATACGTGGTCGCCGCGAGCACCGTGTCCCTGCTACTGGCTGCTCAAGAGCCGCCCCTGCGCGGCTACTCGGGAGAGGCCGCGCGCGTGCAGCGGCAGTGGGAGGCCCGCTTTCGGGCCATTCCCAGCGCGGAGAACCTGCGCGCCTACGTCGAGCGGATGGCGGCGCGCCCGCACCACGTCGGCTCGCCTTATGGCAAGGCCAACGCCGAATGGCTGCTCGGGAGGTTCCAGGAGTGGGGCTGGGACGCCCGCATCGAGACCTTCGAAGTGCTCTTCCCCACGCCCAAGGAGCGTCTGGTCGAGTTGATCGAGCCTTCGCGCTTCGTAGCCAGGCTCCAGGAGCCGGCGGTGCCGGAAGATCCCACTTCCCTCCAGCGGGACGAGCAACTGCCCACCTACAACGCCTTCTCGGCGGACGGGGACGTCACGGCGCCGCTGGTGTACGTCAACTACGGGATCCCCGAGGACTACGAGCAGCTCGCGCGCCTGGGCGTCTCGGTCAAGGGCGCCATCGTCATCGCGCGTTACGGCGCCTCCTGGCGCGGCATCAAAGTGAAGGTGGCCGCTGAGCAAGGCGCGCTGGGCTGCCTGATATACTCCGACCCGCGCGAGGATGGCTACTTCCAGGGCGAGGTTTTCCCGGCCGGGCCCTTCCGCCCGCCCCAGGGCGTGCAGCGGGGCAGCGTCCTTGACATGCCGCTCTATCCCGGCGACCCGCTGACTCCGGGCGTGGGCGCCACTAGCGGCGCCAAGCGCCTGGCGCTCGGCGAGGCCCAGACTATCGCCAGGATCCCGGTGCTGCCCCTATCCTGGGCCGACGCCCAGCCGCTGCTGGCGGCGTTGAAAGGCCCCGTGGCGCCCGCGGCCTGGCGCGGCGCTCTGGCCATCACTTACCGCATTGGCCCCGGCCCCTCGAAGGTTCATCTGCGCGTCAAGTCCAACTGGGACCTGAAGCCGGCCCACGACGTGGTGGCCAGGCTCGCGGGGGCCACGCACCCCAACGAATGGATCGTCCGCGGCAACCACCATGATGCCTGGGTGAACGGCGCGGACGACCCGGCCACGGGACTGGCCGCCCTGCTCGAGGAGGCGCGGGCTTTCGGCGAGCTGCGCAAGCAGGGCTGGAGGCCACGCCGCACCCTCATCTACTGCGCCTGGGACGCCGAGGAACCGGCCCTGCTCGGCTCGACCGAGTGGGCCGAGGCCCACGCCGAGGAGTTGCGGCGAAACGCCGTCGCCTACCTCAATACCGACTCGACCGGGCGCGGCTTCCTGCGCCTCGAGGGCTCGCACACGCTGGAGAAGTTCATCAACGAGGTGGCGCGCGACATCGAGGACCCGGACACCAGGATGAGCATCTGGAGGCGCGCGCAATTGGCGCGCATCGCCTCCGCCCCGAGCGCGGAACGCCAGGAGATCCGCAAGCGGCCCGAGTTGCGCATCGGGGCGCTGGGCTCCGGCTCCGACTACACGGCCTTCGTGGCCCACTTGGGGATTCCCTCGCTGAATCTGGCCTTCGGGGGACTGGACGGCAGCGGGATCTATCACTCCATCTACGACGACTTCTACTGGTACAGCCACTTCTCCGACAGCGACTTCCGCTACGGGCGCGCGCTGGCCCAGACCGTGGGAACCGCAGTGATGCGCCTGGCCGGCGCCGAGCTGCTGCCGCTGGACTTCACGAACTTCGCCGACACCATCCGCCGCTATGCGGGTGAGCTGGCCAAGCTGGTCACGGACCGGCGGGTGGAGATCGAAGAGCGCAACCGGCAGATCGAGGAAGGGGTCTTCGTGGCCCTGGCGGACCCGAGGAAGAGGTTCGTGCCGCCCTCCGTCGAGCCGCTGCCGCCGCACGTGGATTTCAAGCCGCTGAACGAGGCGATCGAGGTCCTGGCCCGAGCCGCCGGGCGGTACGAGAAGGCGGCGGCGGGCGCCTCGCTGGGCGCGGCCGAACCCGTCAACCGCCGGCTCATGGAGTCGGAGCGCCGCCTCACGGACCCGGCGGGTCTGCCGGGCCGGCCGTGGTTCAAGCATCAGATCTACGCTCCGGGGTGGTACACCGGCTACAGCGCCAAGACCATCCCCATGGTGCGTGAGGCGCTCGAGCAGAAGCGCTGGCAGGAGGCGGAGCAGGGCATCGCTCGCGTGAGCAGTATGCTCGTGAAGGAAGCGGCGCTGATCGAATCGGCGGCCGCGGAGCTGGAGAAGGGTGGCCGGTAGCTCAGCAGTGCACGCCGGCTGGCGTGGGGCGATCGACGAGTTGGCGCAGGCCAGCGGGGTGCGCGAGTGCCTGCGCTGGTTCACGCGGGAAAAGCAGTGGATCAACGAGCGGCACCTGGAGCTATGCCGGATCCCCGCGCCCACGTTTCTGGAGCGGCAGCGCGCCGAGTGGCTGGCCGAGCAGCTCCGGGGGATGGGGTGCCAGGCTCGCATCGACGGGATCGGCAACGTCCTGGCGCGCCTGGAAGGGGAGCGCGATCCGG
>CAZIRH010000248.1:0-1297 GCA_964541065.1 uncultured Solibacteraceae bacterium | reverse complement strand
GAGGATGCGCTCGCAGCGCTCGTCCCACGAGTTCTGCCCGGCGAGCGCGATCCGGAGGAGCCGCTGGTGGCCCTGACCGCCCACTTGGATACGGTTCTGGCGCCCCGCATCAAGGAGGACATCAGCGTCGAGCCCGACGGCACGCTGCGCGGCCCGGGCGTCTCGGACAACGGAGCGGGGCTGGCCGGCCTGCTGGCGGTGGCCCGGGCCTTGAAATCGTCGCCGCCGCTGGAGGAGGGGCGCGCTGCCCTGCTGCTGGCCGCCACGGTGGGCGAGGAAGGCGAAGGCAACCTGAGCGGCATGCGCCACTTGGTGGAGGAGTCCCCGCTGGGCGCCAGGATTCGGACCTTCCTGGTGCTGGAGGGGGCCGGCACGGACCGGGTCATCCACCAGGCGCTGGCCATTCGCCGTTTCGAGGTCAGTTTCAGCGGCCCGGGCGGCCATAGTTGGAGCGATTCCGGCATCGCCAACCCGATCCATGCGCTGGCCCGCGCCATCGCGCTGTTCGTGGAGCAGTGCGTGCGGGCAGCGGGACTGCCGGGCGAAGCACCGCGTTCCTCGTTCAACTTCGGCGTCGTCGAGGGCGGCTGGAGCGTTAATGCCATCCCCAACCTGGCGCGCGGCAAGCTGGACCTGCGCTCGGAGGACGAGCGGAGGATCGAGCAAATGCGGGAACTGCTGGCCGTCTCGGTCGAGCGGGCGCTCGAGGCGGAGAACCAGCGGGCCACGGCGGGGAGACTGACGGCGCGTATCCGGGAGATCGGCGCGCGGCCCGGCGGCAAGCTGGACGAGAATGCGCCGCTGCTGGCGGCCCTGCGGGCGGTGGACGCCCACCTGGGCCTGCGGCCCCGCCTGGAGTGCTCCTCGACCGACGCCAACATCCCGCTGGCCGCCGGCCGCCCGGCCCTGGCCCTGGGGGCCGGCGGAAGGGGCGGCGGCATGCACACGCCCGCCGAGTGGTTCAACCCGGAAGGCCGCGACCTGGCGCTGAAGCGCATCCTGCTGCTGGCAGCGTGGGCGCTCAAGGAAGAGGGTCGCCCTTGACCGGCCGGGACAGACCCGCGCAGCATCCGGCACGGCGCGCGGACCTGGCGCTGGTGGGCGTCGCGCTCATTTGGGGCGTGACCTTCGTCCTGGTCAAGCAAGCGCTTCAGGACGCCTCGACGCTGCTGTTCCTGGCTCTCCGCTTCAGCCTGGCGACGCTGGCCCTGGCGCTAGTCTTCCGCCCGCGGCCCAGCAGGTTCTCGATGGGGATGCCGCGATGGTTGAGGAACTCCATCGCCAGGGCGTCCAGCTT
>CAZIRH010000247.1:0-7399 GCA_964541065.1 uncultured Solibacteraceae bacterium | reverse complement strand
TACGTCTGGACCGGAGATCGGACGTACGTGAACGATCCGGTCTTCCTGAATTTCTACGATCGCACCGTCGCCGACTACGTGGAGCGCTGGGGCCTCAGCCTGGATCAGATCATGAAGCGGCCGCGCCTCATGAACATCCGCGGGGTGTTCGACCCCCAGAAGAAGTTTCAGCGTGCCCGCGGTATTCCCGGTTACGACGAGGGCACCCGGGACTACGTGCTGGGCTTCGATGTGCTCGCCACGCAGCACGCTGCCTATCTGGCCTATGCCCATATTCAAGAGGTGCGCGGCAATGAGGAACTGGCGCGAACCTACATGAAAAAGGCCGCGGATGTGAACGACCTCGTGAACCGCACCTGGTGGAACGAGAAGGAGCAGTACTTCTATGCGCGCCTGGACGGGAACCACAAGCTGGCAGGACGCGCGCGAGGCGGTTTCGAGTGGGGGACGGTCAGGTACGACGACCCCGATGTTGCGACCGCGGAAGTGCTGGACCTGAGCCGGGCCCGGCTGGAATACCCCGAGGTTTCCTTCACCAGGATCGGGAGCATCGTCAACGGCACGATGGGCATCACCGTCGAGTTCACCTCGCCGCTGCTGTCCGCCGCGCAAGGTTTCTGGGTTGAAACCATGGTCAAGACCCTGCCGGGGCTGGGAACGAAAGTCGCCTGGGCCGAACTCCGCAACCTCCCGATTCGGGCCAATGAAGTTGCGGTCCGCCACGAAGGGATGCGGAAGACCGTGTTCACCAATCAGCGGGGCCCGGCGTTAATCTGGCAAGCGACTTTCCCCGGTTCCTTCGAGACCCTGCTGGTGAACGGCCGCCCCGTGAAGGCGCGCCTGGAGAAAGGGCCCCTGGACCGTGCGACCTCGTCGGTGAGAGTCACCGTTGGGGGAGGCGGAACGGTGCGCGTTGAAACCGCAAACTAACCGGCTGCCCCGGTTCTGCGTGGCGGAGGGCAGCCTACGACTCACTCCAAGATCACAGCGCCGGTAGCCTGGATCTGGTAGATGGTCTTGCCTGTAGTGATCGAGGCCGGGTCGAACTTCCGGTTGTTCTCCTCGGCTTCGTGCTTGGCCTGGGCGACGGCCTGCTCCTTGGTCAGCACCAGCTTGGCGAACTTGCCCTCGGCGACGGCGGTCTTGCCCAGGGCCTTCTCGGGGAAGACGATCTCGCCCTCCTCGACCTTGAGGCGGATACCCTTACCGCTGGCCTCGTCGATCAGTTCCGCCCAGCAGCCCATCTTGCGGCACACGTCGCGCACGCTGCCCTTGACCTGAACCACCTGGCCCACATACTTGTCCGGCTGGGCCGCCAGCGTGGCGATGGGAACTTGCTGCTTGAGCGTGAGCGGCTGGCCGAGTTTGAGTTCGCCGGCGAACGCTACCGACAGAGCAAGAAGGAAAGTGCAGAGCAATCTCATTTGGCCTCCAAAAGACCGAAGCTACCATGGTACAACCGGGCGGGGTGTGGTGAGGACAAAGACAGCCTGACCGCCTGCCCCACGGCGCAAGTGGTCACACAGGCACGAATGCCTGTGCCACCGGTGGCACAGACTTTCCAGTCTGTGTTAGGCGTGCCTTCTGAGCCGCCGACCGAGTCCGAGGACGGCCAGGCCGGCCAGCAGGGTCAGCAGTGTGGCAGGCTCCGGAATGGCCGAGGCCACCAAGTAACCGTCGCTTGACGCTAGGACCGGGAGGTTCACCGTGACATCCACCGCATCGGCCGCGCTGTTCACCTGGAACCAGAACCTATGCTTCAGCACCGCCGCCGAGCCGGAATAATCGAAACCGTCCGACAGGTCCGAGTCCTGGAAACCGAACTCGCCGCTCCCCCCGGGAATAGACACCTCGGACAAGGAGGGGTCCACAAACACGAGGCCGCCAAACAGGCCGTCGTATTGCAGCCAGGTTTCCGCCGTGATCGGCCCCAAGGTGCCGCCTTCTCCCACTACAGCACCGCCTAGCACAATGGTTTGAGTCTGGTAGGGCCCCGGGGGCACACTCCCGCCGTCCAACTCCCGCTCCGCGAGGACTTCGGCGTAGCAGGTGCCATACGCGGCGCAGGTCCCTCCCAAGGTGCCCCACACCATGAAGCCGAACGGGGAGGCAACGTCCGTCTGAGTGAGGTCCTCGCCCGTGTCCGACCAGTTGCCCGTGTAGTTGACGGTCACGATACCTGCGGAAACCGGCGCCGCCGCCAGCAACAGCAAGGCGCAGGCCACGGCTGTCAAGATCTTCATGTTCCACTCCAAAAAAGGAAAATCAGTTCCAGAACTCCTTTATACTTCAGGGCGCCGCTTCCCGTCAAGCGGGTCCTGGTACTTCGGAGGGCCGCTTGATGCCCCTGTCTCACTCGCCTGTCCTGCACCCGGCAGAACCCTCGTCCTTGACGACGCCGCGAGCACTCAGGTAGCGTGTAGTGAGTGCGCCAAGTGCTGGGCATGTCCACAGGCCTCAAGGTGCTGGTGATCGACGACGACCAGGATTTCCGCGCTTCGCTCCGGCCGGTACTGGAACAGGAGGGCTATGCGGTCCTGGAAGCCGAGACGGGCGACCAGGGCCTGCGCAAGCTGCTCGAGCACAGGCCGCACGTCCTCATCGTGGACATCATGATGGAGAGCTCGACGGAAGGCTACGGCCTCACCCAGGCCATCCGCTGGCAGGAAGCCTATCAGGAGTTTCGCCGCGTCCCGATCATCATGGTTTCCTCGATCGAGGAGACGCCGGACGAGCGCTTCTTCATGGCCGCGGAAGTGGACATGATCCGGCCGGACCAGTACTTGACCAAGCCGCTGGACATCCCCCGGTTCCTGGAGGTCCTGAAGCGCCTTGCCGCACCCGTTTGAAATGGCCGCTATGAGCGCACCGGGCGAGCAGGACCTCATCGTCGTGATCGACGACGACGCGGCCATGCGGTTGTCCTGCCGGAAGATTCTCGCCCGAGCCGGATTCGCCGTGGAGACCTTCGAAGACGGCGCCCAGGGCCTGGAAGGCATCGCCCGGCTGAAGCCCGGCCTGGCGGTGGTCGATCTGAAGATGCCCGGCCTGAGCGGCACGGAGGTCATCGCGCGGGTGCACCAGCTCGACCCGCTCATCGTGGTGGTGGTGATCACCGGATACGCCACCATCGACACGGCGGTCGAGGCCATGAAGGCGGGGGCCTACGATTTCCTGCCCAAGCCCTTCTCGCCCGAGGAGCTGCGGCTGATCGTTAGCCGCGCGCTGGAGCGGCGGCACCTGATGCTGGAGTCCCGCCGCGCAGAGGTGGAGCGCGAGCTGCTGAAGCGCCGTTTCGTCACCTTCGTCTCCCACCAGCTCCAGACGCCGCTGGCGGCCGTCCACCAGTACTTGAGCGTCCTCAACCACCTGGAGGACAGCGAGGGCGTGGCCGTCCCGCGGCGGGAGTGGATCGGCCGGTGCCTCAAGCGCACCGAGGAGATGCAGAGCATTATCCGGGACTGGCTGACCCTGGCCCGGCTGGACGGAGATACGCTCACCCGCCAGCGCATCAAGGTCGATCTCCGGCAGATCATCCCCAACATCCTGGCCACGTACGAGCCCTGGGCAGCCGAAGAGCGCGTGTCGCTGGAAGCCCGGCTTCCCGAGGACGCCTGCCTGGTGCGCGGCGACCCCAACTGCCTCAGTGTGCTGTTCGACAATTTGATCGTCAACGCCATCAAGTACAACCAGCCGGAGGGCCGCGTGACGGTCTCGGCAGTGTCCCGAGGGGCGGAAACCGAGATCGCGGTGGCTGACACGGGCGTGGGGATCCCGCCCCAATGTCAGGAGTCTCTGTTCGACGAGTTCTTCCGCGTCCGGGGCGAAGGGGCCAAGAGGACTACAGGAACGGGCCTGGGCCTGTCGATCTGCAAAAAGATCATCACCGAGCTAGGCGGCAGCATCGCGGTGGAAAGCGAGCCGGGGGCCGGCTCGACCTTCCGCGTGCGCCTGCCGGCCTGGCGCGAACCTGCGGCGGAGGAAGGCCGCAACGAGAGTGCCGGATGACCTCAGAACCGAAACAGATTCTCATCGTGGACGACGATGCCGACTTCAACGAGGCGCTCGCCTTTCTCCTCCAGCAGCACGGCTATGCGGTGCGGAAGGCGTATGACGGCCGCGAGGGCCTGCGCCTGGCCCAGATGGAGCGCCCGGACCTGATCATCATGGATATCATGATGGGCGAGCGGACCGAAGGTTTCTTCGCCATCCAGGAGATCCGTCACACGCCGGAATTGAAAAACGTGCCGGTGTTCGTCGTCAGCGCACTGTACGACAAGGTGCCGGATTTCCGCATTGCCCCGGACAGCGGCTGGATGGCGCAGGACGAGTTCATCTCGAAGCCGGTGGATACGTCCCAGTTGCTGGAGAAGATCCGCCAGAGGATCGGCCCGGGAGCCCCCCAGGAGTCGCAAACGTGAAGATCCTGAAACTGCCCAAAGAGAAGCTGGATTTCTTCGCCTCGGTGGTGCAGCAGTTCGGCGAAGTGCACGCCCCGGTCGAGCAGGACGGCCAGTACGCGTTCAGGCGGCTGAGTCGCTGGTCGAAGGCGCGCCTGGACTACAACCGCACCATCCTGCCGCCCAAGAAGTACTTCCTGCCCCAGCGGGAGGCGCTGTTCCGCTACCGCCCCGAGGCCGGCTATGTTCCCGAGACCGAGGGGCTGGATCAGCGTTTGGTGTTGTTCGGGGTGCATGCCTGCGACGTCTACGCGCTGAACATCCTGGACGAGGTTTTCGCGGGGCAGTTCCCCGATCCCTACTACCAGGCCCGCCGCAAGAGCATCGCCATCATCGGGATCGATTGTCACCCGGACGAGCGCTGCTTCTGCCGGTCGATGCGCGCCGATTTCGTGGATCGCGGCTTCGACCTGTTCTTCTACGACATGGGCGACCACTACCTGAGCCTGGTGGGCACGGCGCGCGGCGACGATATGGTGCTGGCCACCGGGCCGCTGTTTGAGCCCGTCACCCAGGAGGACATCGACGAGTACAAGCGCCGCTCGCGGGCCAAGCGGGAGGCCTTCACGCTGGACGTGGAGATCCGTGACCTGCCCGAGATCTTCGAGATGGAATACCACAGCGGCATCTGGGACGAGCTGGGAGAGAAATGTCTGTCCTGCGGCAGTTGCAGCATGGTGTGCCCGACCTGCTACTGCTACGACGTGGCCGACCACGTGGAGCTGGGCTCGCTGGCCGGGCGCCGGACGCGCACCTGGGATTCCTGCCTATTCGCCGCGCACGCCCTGGTGGCCGGGGGTCACAACTTCCGCCACTCGCGCGCCAGCCGCATCAAGTTCCGCTACTACCACAAGCAGCGCGGCTTCGTAGCCGAGTACGGCCGCCCAAGCTGCGTGGGCTGCGGCCGGTGCATCGCCGCCTGCCCGGTGCGCATCGACATTACCGAGGTCCTCAACCAGTTGCGAGGAGTGCTCCATGCTACAGGCCGATGAAGTCCCCTCCTATCAGCCGGTGCTGAGCCGCAATCCTTACCAGCCGCACATGGCGCGCATTGTCCGCGTCTACAAGATGGCGCCGGACAACCACCTGTTCACGCTCCGGTTCGTGGACGACGCCCAAGCCGCGAGCTTCACCTACCGCCCCGGGCAGTTCCTCATGCTCAGCATCCCGGGGGCGGGCGAGGCGCCCATCTCGATCTCCTCCTCCCCTTCCCGGCCCGGCGTGCTGGAGCTGTGCGTGCGCCGGGTGGGACGCGTCACCAATGCGCTCTACCGTATGAAGACCAACGATCTGGTGGGCGTCCGCGGGCCTTACGGGAACGGCTTCCCCATCGAGGTGATCGCCGGCAACGATCTACTGTTCGCCGCCGGCGGCCTGGGCATGGCGCCGCTGCGCTCCCTGGTCTGGTACGCGCTGGACAACCGCGAGAAGTTCAACCGCATCACCCTGATGTACGGCGCCAAGAGCCCCGACGAGATGCTGTTCCGCGAGGAGCTGGTTTCGCTGGTGGACCGCATGGACATGACCTGCCTGCTGATCGTGGACGCGGACCCCACGGGCACATGGCAGCACCGCGTCGGGTTGTTGCCCACGCTGTTCGACCACGCCACGCTGGATCCGCCGCGCACGTACGCCGCGGTGTGCGGCCCGCCGGTGGTCTACAAGTACGTTCTGGAGCGCCTGCTGAAGCTGGGCTTTTCGAAGGACCGCATCCTGATGTCCCTGGAGCGGCGGATGAAGTGCGGGGTGGGCAAGTGCGGACACTGTAGCGTGGGCTACAAGTACACCTGCCTGCACGGGCCGATCTTCACTTACTGGGACGCGATCAACCTGCCGGAGATGATCTGATGGGCAAACCGTGTGTGGGCATCTTCGGTTTGACCGGCTGCGCCGGCGACCAGTTGGTGATTCTGAATTGCGAGGACCAGCTCCTGGAGCTGGTAGGAGCGCTGGACATCCGCGACTTCCTGATGGCCAGCTCGGCCAACGACGGCACCTGCCCGCTGGATGTGGCGCTGGTGGAGGGCGCGGTGGTGAGCCGGCGGGACGAGGAGCAACTGGGGCGCATCCGGGAGCGCTCGCCACTGCTGGTGGCCATAGGGACCTGCGCGGTTTGGGGCGGCGTGGCGGCCATGGACCGCGCCTTCGACCGGGGAGCGCTGCTGGCTGACGTCTACGGCCCGGCGGGCGCCGCCTACGACGCGACGCCGGCACGGGCGCTCCACGAGGTGGTCCGGGTGGATCTGAACCTGAGCGGCTGCCCCATCGAGAAGGACCAGGTGCTGGAGGCCGTCGCCAACCTGCTGAACGGCGACCCGCCGGTGTTTCCGGACATCCCGGTCTGCGCCGAGTGCCGCATGCAGGAGTATAACTGCTTGCTGGTCGAGCAGGGCGCGGTATGTTGCGGGCCGCTCACGGTGGCGGGCTGCCAGGCGCGCTGCCCGGGACTGCGCATCCCCTGCGTGGGCTGTCGCGGCCCGGCCAGCGACCCGAGCGTCGCCTCGGCGCTGGCCATGTTCGGCGAGCGCGGCATCCCGCGCGACGAGATCGCCCGGAAACTCCGGACTTTCGCGCCGGTGAACGGCCACTGAGGAGGACCACCATGGGCACCATCCGAGTCGAACACCTCGCCCGCATCGAAGGCCACGGCGGGATCACCGTCGAGCTGGAGGGCGACGCCATTCGTCGCGTGCAGTTCGACATCTTCGAGGGCGCGCGCCTGCTGGAGGGCCTGGTGCGCGGGCGCAGCTACGAAGACGTCTCGCAGATCCTGTCGCGCATTTGCGCCATCTGCTCGGTGGCCCACTCTCTGACCTCCATCAAGGCCACCGAGAATGCCTTCGGCGTCAAGGTCAGCCCGCAGACCGAGCTGCTGCGCGACCTGATGTTCCTGGGCGAGAGCATCGAGAGCCACGCCCTGCACCTGTTCTTCCTGGCCG
>CAZIRH010000246.1:0-7443 GCA_964541065.1 uncultured Solibacteraceae bacterium | reverse complement strand
TTAGCTAGTTCTCGAGCTGCGAGCGCAGGATCACCGCCTGCGTGTAGATGCCGACTCCCAGCAGGTAGACCAACGCCAGCGCCACCGAGCAGACCGCGAAACTGGCCAGCGCGCGGGGCACCCGGATCCGCACCAGCAGCCCCACGAACGGCTCGAGGATGAAAGCGATGATGACCGCCGTGGTCAGGGTGATCAGGAACCCGCTCCCGTAATACAGCAGGGCGATCGCCCCGGCCAGAGCCACCAGCGTGCCCGCCGCTCCCTTGGGCCTGAGAGCGCGCAACGATGTCGCGACGACGGCCACAGGTGAGACCCCTTGAGCCTTCTCACTCGCTACTCTAACATGGCGGACCGTATAATGGAACTCTCCAGCGCGGACTGCGCCAGCGGGCCCCGCTAACGGGGAGCGGCGCAATCGGCGGCCGTGAAGGAGACGATCGCGTCGTGGCTACTGCGGAGCGTCCGGTTAGTGGCAGGATTCTGGCGCTGGATGTGGGCCGCCGCCGCATCGGACTGGCCGTCAGCGACCCGCTTCTGCTCACCGCGCAGGGCCTCCCCACTCTCGAGCGCAAGAACAACCGCGCAGACCTCTCCGCCCTGGCGAAGCTGGCCGCTCACTGGGGCGTGACGCTGTGGCTGGTGGGCTACCCGGTCGAGTTGAGCGGCCGGGAGGGCTCTCAGGCGGAGTGGGTGCGGCGCTTCGCCCAGCAGTTGAGCGCGCACACCGGCTTGCCGGTGAAGCTCTGGGACGAACGGTTGACCACCGCCCAGGCCGGGCGCCTGCTGCGGGAAAGCGGCGCCAGCATCGCCCGGCGCGCCCGCGCGGTGGACCGGCTGGCCGCCGCCCTGCTTCTGCAAAACTACTTGGACTGCCTGGCCCATTCCCGCCAGCATCCGGAGACCCTGACATGAAACTCATCCGCCTGTTCGCCTGCTTCCTGCCGGTCGTGCTGCTGGCCGGTCTGCTCGTCTACTCGCTGAGCTGGAAATACGTGGGCTTCCGCTCCGAGGTCTTCGTGGACATCCGCCGCGGAACCACCACGGATGCGCTGGCCTACAAGCTGGCCCAGGCGGGTGTGGTGCGCTACCCCTGGCAGTTCCTGCTGGCGCGCATGCTCCACGTGCGCGCCAAACTGTATGCCGGAGAATATCTGTTCCGGCGCCCGGCCAGCACCTGGGAGGTCTTCGACCGCCTGGCCCGCGGCGACGTTTTCTTCTACCAGTTCACGGTACCCGAGGGCAGCAACACCTTGGACATCGCCGCCGCACTGGAAGCTCACGACATCCTGCCGGCAGCCAGCTTCCTCGAGGCTGCCCGGGATGCCACCCTGATGCGCGACCTGGCGCCTCGGGCGCCCAGCCTGGAAGGTTACCTCTTCCCTGACACCTACCGGGTGAGCCGGCACACCACCGCCCGGCAGATCTGCCAGCAAATGACCGAGCGGTTCCGCCGCCTCTGGCGGGAGCTGAAGGCGGGCGCCGCCGACGTCCACGCCACCGTGACCCTGGCCTCGCTGGTCGAGAAGGAAGCCAAGCTCGGCCAGGAGCGCCCGCTGGTGGCCTCGGTATACGCGAACCGCCTGCGGAAGAGCATGCCGCTGCAATGCGACCCCACCACCATCTACGCCGCGCTGCTGGAGGAACGCTACCGGGGGACCATCTACCGCTCCGACCTCGCCAATAAGCAGCGCTACAACACCTATCAGCACGCCGGCTTGCCGCCCGGCCCCATTGCCAATCCGGGCCGGGGAGCGCTGGAGGCGGCGCTGCACCCGGCCCAGACCGACTACCTGTATTTCGTGGCCCGCCCGGACTCCTCCGGCGGGCACGTCTTCTCCAAGGACATGACGGCGCACGAGCGCGCCGTGAGGAAATACCGCCGTGGCCTCACCCAAGCCAAACAAGCGAGCACAGCTCCGCCTCTACCTCGAACAGGTCCGCCTGCCGAGCGTCAGCGAGACCGCGTGGCGCGACCTGCTCGCGCGGCTCGCGCCGGTTTCTGAATCCTATCTGCGGCGGCTCCTGCGCGCCTCGGGTCTGCCCCTGGCGCCCCTGGTCGAAGGCGTCCGCCAGGACTCCTTCGAGGAGCTCGAGCGCACCCTGCTGGCCCTCGCCCGGGAATACGCGGCGGCCGGCGCCGACCGCGCGCGCGCCAAAGCCTGCCGTCGCCTGGTCCTCGAGGCCAAGGACCACGCCCGCCTGGTGCTCCGCAATCCCAGCACTGCCCCCGAGAAAGCCGCGCACAAGCAAGAAATGATTCTGTGGCTGCTGACGTGGCTCGAGAATCCCGCCGTCTTTAGCGCCTGGCTGCCGCTGCGCAAGCAGACCTGGCAGACCGCGCCGCCTCACGCGCGGGCCTGACCCAGCTCGCTGGCGCGCAGCATGAAGTAGCTCTTGACGGCCAGTTCCAGCGGCGGCATCCGCTCCAGGCCCAGGTTCTCCATCTTGGCGTTCGACAGCGCCGAGTACTTGGGCCGCCGCGCCGCCGTGCGGTACTCGCGCTCGTTGGTGGGCTGCAACTCCGGCTCGAGGCCCGCCACCTCGAAAATCAGCCGGGCGAAGTTGAACCACGAGATGGGCGCGCCGCCCCCGACGTGGAAGATGCCCTGCTGGCGCAGCTCCGCCAGGTCCACCGAACGCGCCGCCAGGGCCGGCGCGTAGGTCGGCGAGGCGATGTGGTCCTCCACCACCCGGATGGGCCGGCCCGAGGCCGCCAGCCGCAGCATCAGCTCGATGAAGTTGCCCCGCGCCGTGTGCAGCCCGCCGGGGCCGAAGACTCCGGAAGTCCGGATGATCAGCGGCGCCTCCAGGTAGGCCTGAGCGTAATACTCGCCCGCCAGCTTCGACACCGCATAGGCCCCCAGCGGATGCGGCGCATCCTCCTCGGTGTAGGGCCTTCCGGCCGTGCCGTCGAAGACGTAGTCGGTCGAGTAGTGCACCAGCAGGGCGCTGACCTGCCGGCAGGCCAATGCCACGTTGCGCACCGCCAGGGCGTTGACCAGGAAGGCAGCCTGAGGATCTTCCTCGGCCACGTCCACCTGGTTGTTGGCGGCGGCGTTGAAGACCACCGCCGGATCGACCTCGGCCACGCACCGCTCGACCAGTTCTCTGTCGGCGATGTCCATCTCGGGGCGGTCGAAGCCCTCCACCCGGTAGCCGCGCCGGCCCAGTTCCCGGACCAGCTCGACCCCCAGTTGCCCCCGGCTGCCGAAAACCACCGCGCTCCTGGCCATAGATGAAAAGGATAGCGCGAACCGCAGCGGAATTGGACGCCCAGGCCGCACCACCCCCCGTGGACGGTGCTGCCCGTCCCCATTTTCATGCTCCTGGGTGCCGGCGGGCTAGCCTTCAGCCGCCGCCACCCGGTTGCGCAGCACGCCGATGCCCTCGATCTCGACCTCAACCACGTCGCCCGGCTTCAGGGCGGAGGTGCTGCCGGGGGTGCCGGTGTAGATGAGGTCGCCCGGAACCAAGGTCACGTACTGGCTGACGAAGCTCACGATGGCGGGGCCGTCAAACAGCAAGTCCGAGGTGAACTGTTTCTGTACCACCTTGCCGTTCAGCCGCGTCTGGAGGAGCAGCTTGCCGTAGTCCAGGCCACGCACGACGCAGGGGCCCAGCGGCGCGAAAGTGTCGGCCCCCTTGGCGCGCCACCATTGCAGGTCTTTCTGCGGGCCGTTCTGCCAGTCGCGCTCGCTGACGTCGTTGCCGCAAGTGACGCCGAAGATGGCCTCGCGGGCCTGCTCGACCGACAGGTTCTTGGCCTGCCGGCCGATGACGAGAACCAGCTCCCCTTCGTAATGCACGTTCGCCGCGCCGCGCGGGATCACGATGGGGTCCTCGGGATTCTGAAGCGCGCTGACGGGCTTGTAGAAAATCTCTGGCCTGGCGGGCGGCTTGGCCGCGCCGATGTGGCTCTTGTAGTTCAGGCCCACCGCCAGGATCTTGGACGGCTGGCAGGGGAACAGCAGTCTGATCTCGGACAACTGGTGCTTCGTGCCGGCTTCCTTGTGGGGACCGAACGGGCGGCCTTCCAACTCGCGGACCGCTTCGCCCTCCAGAATGCCGTAGGCCACCGTGGCGCCGCGGCGGAAGCGGACATACCTGGTGACCTCCTGCCCGGCCTGTGCGGCGACCCCGGCGGCCAGGGCCGTTCTCAAGAAATTGCGTCGTTGCATGCAGCTTCCTCCTGTGGAGGCTATTATAGTCAGACGGCATGACAATCAACCGCACACTCACCAAGCTCCGCAGCGGCCAGGTGGCCCTGGGATCGTGCGTGCAACAGCTCGGCTCGGGGGAGATCTCGCGTATCCTCGCCGCGGCGGGCTTCGACTTCTGCTTCATCGACTGCGAGCACGGCATCTTCGCGCTGGAGACGGTTCGCACGCTGGTGCGCGCATCGCTGGACCGGGAGATCACGCCCATCGTGCGGGTCGGCGAGCTGGCCTACTCGCTGGTGGCGCGGGTGCTGGACGCCGGGGCGCAAGGCATCATCTACCCGCGGGTGGAATCGCCCGAGCTGCTGGCCGAGGCCATAAGCTGGACGAGATTCCCGCCCGCGGGCGTCCGCGGGTACGGGATGGGCGGGCCGCAACTCGACTACGAGAAGCGCACGTTCGCCGAGGTCATCGAGCACACCAACGCCAACACGCTGGTGGTGGTGCAGTTCGAGACCCGCACCGCCATGGAGCGCTGCGAGGAGTTGCTGGCCGTTCCGGGCATGGACGTCGGCCTGGTCGGCCCGAATGACCTGTCCATCTCGCTGGGGGTGCCCGGCGACTCCGAGCACCCGAAGCTCGTGGACACCGTGCTGGCGTTCATGGAAAGCTGCCGCCGTCACGGCGTGCTGCCGGGCATCCAGGTGCGCACGCTTCCGCCGGCCCTGAACTGGATCAAGCGCGGCATGCGCTTCGTGGGCTGCGGGAGCGAACATGGGATGCTGCTCGAAAAGGCCATCGAAACCAGGGCAGCGCTGGCAGCCGCGGTGGGAGTTGAGTTACCCTAGACGGTTTCTAGATGCTCGACGGCTTCTACCTGCGTGAACGCCGGGTCTTTGCCCGGCTGCGTACTCCCGAACAGGTCCAGCGCTTCCTGGACGAGGGGCTGGGCTACAACAAGGAAGAGGACGGCCCCACCTGCCGGTCGCCGCGCCGCGTCCTGCGCGACCGCATCGCGCACTGCATGGAGGGCGCGCTGTTCGGGGCCGCCGCGCTGCGCGTGCTGGGCTTCCCGCCCTTGCTGGTGGACCTGGAGGCCGTGCGCGACGACGACCACGTGCTGGCCGTCTTCAAGCAGCGCGGCCACTGGGGCGCCGTGGCCAAATCCAACTACGCGGGCCTGCGGTTCCGCGAGCCGGTCTACCGGACCTTGCGCGAGCTGGCGATGTCCTACTTCGAGCACTACTTCAACCCCGCCGGCGAGAAGACCCTGCGCACCTACTCCCGCCCGGTGAACCTGGCCCGCTTCGACCACCTGAACTGGATGACGGCCGAAGAAGATGTCTGGCCCATCCCTTACTATCTGCTGCGGGTGCCGCACACCCGGCTGCTCAGCAGCGCGGTCGCGCGGCGGCTGAACCGGGTGGACGCGCGGCTGCTGGCCGCGGGCAAGGTGGGCCGGGTCGAGTAGATGAAGGCGGACCGGCTACTGCTGGCGGTGGCGCTCTGCGGCGCCTTGAGCGCCATCCTCTACAGCGCGCTGATGCCGCTGTGGGAGGGCATCGACGAGCCGTTCCACTACGCTTACGTGGACTGGCTCGCGACGCACCGCGGCCTGCCGGTGCTGGGCCGGACGCCGCTGTCTGCGGAGGTTTTCACCTCGCTGCGGCTGGCGCCGGCGAGTCACGTGGTGCGGCTGAACCTGCCGTTCGTGATGACCTTCTCGGAGTACTTCGCGCTGCCGGAAGCGCAGCGCGCGGCGCGGCGGGCGCAGCTCGAGAGGCTCCCGCCCGCTCTGCGCCAGACGGACGCAGCGGGCACCTCGAACTACGAAGCTCAGCAGGCGCCGCTGGCCTACCTGCTGCTGGTGCTGCCGAATTGGCTCTGGGGCGATGCGCCTTTGCCGGTGCGCGTGCTCCTGCTTCGGCTGGTCTGCGCCCTGGCGGCGTGCCTGCTCCAGACCGCGCTGACGCTGGCGCTCGCCCGCGCGCTGGGGCTGGAGGCGACCGCGCGCGCCACGGCGCTGTGGCTGGTGCTCGCTTCCCAGGTGTTCTACGCCTCGGTGGCGCGGGTCTCGAACGACTGGCTGGCCATTCCGCTGGCCACTGGCTTCTTCATCTGCCTGCTCCGGTTCCACCGCCGGCCGCGGATGTCCACTGCCGTCTGGCTGGGCGCGGTGCTGGCGGCGGGGCTGCTGACGAAAGCGTACTTCCTCGCCTTCGTGCCTGTCGCCTTGGCAGTGGTGGTTTGGCGGAGGGTCTCTGTCCAAGTGGCTCTCGCCGCCGCCGGGGTTCCCCTGGTGATCGCGGGGCCGTGGTATGCGCGCAACGTCGTGCTCTACGGCAACCTGAGCGGGATGCTCCAAGCCACGGCGGGTGTCTCGTTCAAAGACACCTTCGCCGCGGCACTCAGCATCTCCTGGCCGCAGGCGCTCCTGAGCTTCGCACGCGACGCGCTGTGGCTCGGCAACAGCTCGTTCACGAGGTTCTCCGCCTCGATGCTGCACCTGATCCTGGTGCTGCTGCTGGCCGCGGCGCTCCTGTGGCTCAAGAGCGCGTGGAGGAAACCGGGGAGCGCGCCGGAGTGGCTGACGGCCGCAGGCGGTCTGGTCTTCACGGCGGCGCTGCTCTACGCTGCCGCCGTGTTCTTCGCTTACACCAAAGGGCCTGTGCTTTCGACCGCACCCTGGCACGCCCAAGCGATCGCCGCGCCGGCCGCCTGCCTGCTGTGCCTGGGCCTGAGCCGGTCGGGCGCCCTGGGCCGATGGCTGAGCGCCGCGCTGGTGGTTCTGTTCTCGTACGTGCTGGCGGCCACCTACGTGGTCAAGCTGATCCCCATGTACTCCGGCTACCCGGAAGGCAAGATGCGCCTGGTGAAGCTGGCGCAGTGGTACTCAAGCGGCGACGGCGCCCTGGACGCGACCGCCCTCGCGCCTCCGGCGCTGATCTGGTGCCTCACCGCGGCCGTGGTGGTGATGGCGGTGGTGGTCTGCGTCACGCTATGCCGGCAGAGTCGGGCATGCCCGACCCCTACACTTCCGGGTCGCGGCGGTGGTAGCCGGTGGCGGCGATGAGGTCGCGGGCGGCGGCGAGGTGCCGATCAGCAGCCTGTTTGTCGCCCTGGGCCAGAAAGAGGCGGGCCTCTTCGAGGTGGTAGTCGGTGAGATGCAGGCGCATGCCGGAGCGGGAGGCCAGGGCGAAGGCTTCGGCGAGGTCGTGCTGAGCGGCGGCGAAGTCGCCGCGCTGGCGGCGGAGGGCAGCGCGGGCGAGCAGGCCGCGGGGAAGGT
>CAZIRH010000245.1:0-7449 GCA_964541065.1 uncultured Solibacteraceae bacterium | reverse complement strand
CCCGCTCCTGCGGCGCCCGCGGTCGCCGCAACCGGCGCAGCCGCGTGATGGCCTGCTCTTGAATGCCCGGATCGAATGGCGCGTAGAGGAACTCGCTGGCGCCCAACCGCAGCGAGCGGAGAATGGCCTCCGAGTCGTTGCGGCGGTGCAGACCCACCACCTGGGTGTGCGGCTCGAGGTGCGCCACCAGCCGGATCAGATCGCCGGCGACGGCCAAATCGGTGGCCAGGTCCAGCAGCACCACGTCGGGTTGCAGTTGCCGCAGCCGCATCTCGAGGATCTGCCGGGTGGGATAGCTCTTCAGTTCCCCCAGTACCTGGAAGGCGCGCGTGGCGGGCAGGGTTTTGGAGAACTGCTGGGCCAGTTCCCGGTCGGGCGCAATCATCAGCGCCGTCATCTCCGGGGTCGGCTTGTTGCTGGCAGCCTCCATCCGGCTCACCCCCTCGCCCGGCGGCTACTTGCCCCTCCCGGCGGGCTTGGCCGTCTGGGGCGGCCGCGTACGGCCGGGTGCGGGCTTCTCCGGTGCGAGCGGCGCCAGGAACGGCTTGGGCATCTCCGGCATCTTCCGGATCGCGGCGGCCGCAGCCGGCGTGGTGATTTCCGGCGTGACCATCACGATCAGCTCGGTGCGGGTCTTGTTCTCCGCCCGGCTCTTGAACAGCGCACCCAGGATCGGAATGTGCGCCAGCCCTGGAACCCTGAACAAGCTCTCGGTCACCCGCTCATCCAACAAGCCCGCGATCAGAAAGCTCTGCCCCACGCCCAGCTCCAGATGCGTCTCCATGCGCCGCGACGACAAGGCCGGGATGGTGAACCCGGAGATCACCGCCGCGTTGGCCATGTCGATGGTGGAGACCTCCGGCCGGACGAACATCTTGATGGTGTTGTGCTCGGTCAGGAGGGGCTGGAAGTTCAGGCGGATGCCGAACTCCTTGAAGACCACCGTCACCGCGCCCACGTTGGCGCCGCCCTGCACGATCGGTATCGGGAACTCGCCGCCCACCAGGAAGCTGGCCTCCTTACCGTTGGTGGTCACCAGGTTGGGCTCGGCCAGGATTTGCAGCAGATTCTGCGTTTGCAGCGCGCGCACGAACGCCGCGAGGTTCAGGTCCGGGCGGAAAGCAAAAACGTTCAGCGCGTCGGAGATGGTGAACTTCGAGGTGGTCCCTTCCACCCGCCCGGGAATGGCGCCCGAAATCTCGATCGGCTGTTGCCCCACCCCGATCTGGTTGGTTCCAGCCGACCCGGGCGTGTTCAGGAAGCCCGTGGAGAGCAGGTTGACGCCGAAGGAATTGGCGGCGCTGCGGTTCAGTTCGGCGAACTTCACCCGCAGCACGATTTGCTTTTCGGGCCCCGGGCTGACCACCTGGAGGTTGTTGACCACCGCCTTGGCCATGGGCACCATGAGCGCCGCGGCGCGGTCGCCCACGTCTTTGCTGGGGACCGTCCCGGTGAGCGAAATCGACTCGTGCGCCGCCCGCACCCGGATGTCCAGGCCCGGGAAGGTCTCGCGCAGCAGTTTCTGCACGGACTCCAAGTTCAGGTCCACGGTGACGGTGTAGAAACTGCGCTGGCCGGACTTGGTCCAGATGACCACCGTGGAGGTGCCCTGGGACTTGGCGTTCAACAGGACCTCGCGGAGCGCCACCGCCACGGCGTCCACGACCTCGGGGTTGCTGGTCGAGATGCGGGCGATGTCGGCCGGATAGTCGATCACCAGGCTGTGACCGACTGTCAGCCGGAGCTCCTCGAAGGCGGGTGACGATTGGAACGCCCCGCCAGGCGCTCCGCCCGGCAGGAGCAGGACGGAGAGGCTCAAACAGGCAAGGGTGGTTTTCATGGCGCTCCCGTGCCAACCCTCCTGGTGCTGACCACTTCCACGGTCTTCTGGTTGCCCCGGATGACGACGATCTCCTCGGTCGGCGGCGGCGCGGGCGTGGCCACCGGAGCGGTGACGGGCGCAGGCCGGTAGGCCACCCGGGCAGCCGGCTGGGGCGGGGCGGCTTTGGGGATGCCGTAGAGCTCGGCGACCTCGCGGCCCAGCGTGACGGGCGCCGACTGGTCGCCGGTATTGCGCAGCACCAGTTGGATACGGCCCTCGGTGGCAGCCAGGGTGAGGGTCTCGGCTTGCTCGGGGTTCACCAGCAGGGTCACCACCGGCGCGTTGATGGGCTGGCCGCGAGAGTCCGGCTCGATGTTCTGCCCGGCCGAGAGCACCAGGATATTCTGTAGGACGGTCTTAGTGATGGTGCCTTCGTGGCCCGGCGGCCGCCCGGTCACCAGCACGTCCACTCGCATGCCGGGCAGGGCGAAGCCCGCCACCCCCACGACTTCGTTCACCTTGACCGAGACCGCGCGCATGCCCGCCGGAATGATGGGCGCCAGGCCCGACCCCGTGCCGCGCGCCCCCAGCCGGCCCTCCCGGATCGGCTCCTCGGCCAGCACCGAGCTCATCACCGGCCGCTCGAGCACCTCGGCGACCTTTTCGAAGCCGCCCTTGGGGAACTGATCTACGGGCACCTTGACAATGCGCACGTCGTCAGACTTGATGGCCCGGCCGACCGGCAGCAGCTTGGCGGCCACCACCAACTCGCGCGTCTCGACTTTCGATGGTCTGGAGGTTCCTTTGCGCCCCGCCACGAATTGATAGAAGATGCCGGAAACCACCAGGGCGAACAGCAGACTGACTCCCACCACGGTCAAGAGCCTACGATCCATGGGCGCCTGTCTTCCTTTCCCCATCCGGGCGGCCAGCATGGGCCGGCAGCCGCCGCGCGCAGGATGGTCGCATGAATCTCGCCGGTCTTCTTATCGGGTAATTCGTCCCAACCGGGGCGTTTCTTTAATCACCGCGTCCGGGGCGGGGCAGGCGATGGCTCAGTGATCGTCGCGCGGTCGAGACGCGGCCCTTTGGAAGAGCACCGCGCGGTCGTCTTCCTCCAGCAGGCGCCAGTTGGGATCACGCCGCAGAAAGCTCACCAGGGGCCAATCGGCAGGCGCCAGCACGGCTTGAAAGGCGTATTGCTGCACGGCGGCGGCCCAATCGGCCTGGGCGTAAGCCAGACGCAGGTAGAGTTTGCCCAGGTCCGGGCCGTAGAAGTCGCTGCGGCCATCGATGAAGACCCTCTGCTGCGGGTAGAAGCGATAAATGAGGTAATCGGCCCACTGATCCGAGGTGAACACCCGGGAGCCGGCCAGCAGCGCCGCGTGCCGCTCGATCAACGCTACGGGGAACTTCTCGCGCGGGAAGTCCTGCGGCCACTTCAGGGGAAAGCCCGGAAGCATCGCCACGGTGAGGGCGAGAGGCAGCCACAGGCTGGTGTGCCGGACCCCGGCCGAGGCATCCCGCGCCAGATTCTGGAAGAGCCTGGCCAGCGAGCGCGCCGGCTGCGCCTGGGCCCATCGCGCGAGGAGCCTGGCGGCCTCGGCCGTCCAGACCGGGGTGGCCACGATCACGAACACGGGGATGTGGCGCACCGAAACCAACGCTGCGTGCGCCCAGGCCAGCACCAGCAAAGCGTCTGCGAACTGTCTTCTGGCCAGCAGGCCGGCGGTCAGGAGCAGTGCCGCGACCAGCAGAATCTCGAACTGGGTGGCGGACTCGGAGCGGAACCGGGGCGCCTGAAACTCGTGGACGGCCTCCCGGATCCAATCCGAGCGCAAGTATCCGGCGATGTGCAGGTGCAGCCGGACCCCGTAGGGGTTAAGCAGAGTCGCCAATGAGCAGGCACCGAACAGCAGGGCATAGCGTTTCGGGCGAAACCACGAGTGCGGCTGCGCGCGACCCTTGGCCAGCTCTTCGAGGGCCGTGCCCACCGCCAGCACGCCCAGGCACGCCAGCAACGCCACAAAGCCCCCGTGCAGGTTCACCCAGAGCGCCTCGAGCGGCACCAGCAGCCAGACCGCGGCGGTGGGCCGGCGGCGGTCGCGGTCCAGCAGCCACATGCCAGCCGCCAGCAGAACCAGGGTGAACATGTGAGGCCGGGCCAGGTAGTGGATGGTGGAAGCGCCGGCGCCGAGCAGGGCGGCGGCGAGGGCCAGGAAAACGTCCGCGCCGCGCCACAGGGCGTGCCGGAAGACCAGCGTTATCGAGGCCACGGCCGCTACGCCCGCCAGCAGCACCAGGCCCTTCAGCCCGGCCTGCCGGTGCAGCCAGGCGAAGACCACATCGGCCAGCCATTCCCAGGCGAACCAGTTCGCGCCGGGCCGCGAATAGGAGAACAAATCGCGGCTGGGCAGCTCACGGTGGTCGAGGATGAATTCCCCGGTGCGGATGTGCCAGCCCGTGTCTCCGTCCGCCAGCAGTGCACTCCAGCCGCTGGCGCCGGCGAACAGCCACAGCATCAACGACAGGAAAAGGCAATCCGACAGCGAAGGCAGCAGGAGGCGGCGCGCACTCACTTACTCACCGGCGCGCGCTCGGCCTCCGGTTCGACCGGCTCCGGCTCCCGGTCGAGCAGCCGCCGGGCCAGCAGCGCCAACTGGAGACGGTCCGCCACGCCGGCCTTCTCGAAGATGTGCATCAAGTGGACTTTGACCGTGCCCGGGGAAATCGACAGCGCCTCGGCGATCTCGCGGTTCTTCAGACCTCCGGCCACCAAATGCACGATTTCGCGCTCGCGTGGGGTCAGGCGCGGGGGATTCCTGCGGCGGAAAGGCTCGGGGGTCTCGCCGCGACCATCCACCCAGGTGACACCTTGCGCCACGGCGCGCAGGCACTCCAGCAAGGCCGCCACCGGCCGGGTCTTGCCCAGGACCCCGGAGAAGCCCCACTCGAGATGAGCCGGCTCGGGCTGAGGCGTGGCGGTCCACAGCACCAGCCGGGCCTGCGGAGCGACGCTGCGAAACCGCGCGGCGAGGCCGGCTTCGACCGGGGCGCCCGGCTCGTCGCAGATCAGGATCAGATCGGGCGCCAGCCCGGGGAGCGCGGCCAGGGCTTCCTCGGGCGTCAGGGCCGAGCCGATCAGCTCGAAATCCGGGTGGGCCGCGAGCACCTTGTGGAGCCCCTCAAGGACGATGGGCTGGCAGTCGCAGACCAGAACCCTGTTTGGCTTCACCGCCGCTCCTCACCGACTCATCGGCGGGGGTGGCGGTCGGGTTTAGGGGAGGCTGCTCGGGGCGCGGCGCCCTACCCGGCTCGGGGGAGGGCCGGCTCGATGGAGAAGAAGATGCGGTCGAGGACCTCGGGCATGATCTGCTCTTTGTCCAGTATAACGGGCGGTGGGAGAGCCGATGGCAAGCCGGAGGCTTACCCTACCCTCATCTTGATGTCGTCGGCGGCGAAGTCTCACTCCACCAGGCGGCGCTGGCGGGCCGAGAGGTTGACCATGTGGGCGCAGGCCGCGGCGCGCACAGGCTGGCGCTTGGCAGCGTCGTCTCCGATCCTGAGCGGTCTGGCTCCACCGCACCGGGATCTTCACCTCGGGGCCGTTGATCCAGGCCACGCTCAGGCCCAGGGTGGCCGTGCCCGCGGCGGTGCCTTCGGGCACCCGGAAATCCACCCGATAGACATTCGTCATGCCCGGCCAGCCGATGGCATTACCCAACTCCGCTGGTGTCCCGCCAATCCTCACCTCCAGCGGCGAGTTCACCAGGTATTCTTTCCCTGGGGTCCACTCCGGGAACGGCTTGCCGGGATCGACGCGGGGCCGCGTGGGACCAAGGTTGGCCGCGCTCATAACCAGCCACTCTCCCGCCCGGGTGGGCTTCTCCGGCGTCACCGGCGCTGCTCGCCACCCTGGTGGCGCTGGTCGCCGGACGGCAAGCGGCTCGCGTACAGCGTCTACAGCCTCGGTTGTTTCATCATCGAAGTCGAGAAACCATGGAAGGAACAGTCCCCCCAGACTTTAGGTCCGCTGAGCGAACCTAACACGTGGTTCTGGGCGCGCTCCTGGTCTTCTGACGGGCGAAGTATTGCGGGTGACCTGCAAGGGCCAACAGGCGCTTATTCGGGAGTCGGCGTCAATTATCGTCTTCGCTCTTCAGGTCACCGAGGCGGACGTGTGGCTGATGAGCCGGCCGTGAGGGTGGCCGTGCGGCTGTTTGGTTTGACAATCGGGGTAAGAATTCATACCATCTTGGTATGAAAGCAGTGCTGTCGGAAAAAGGTCAGGTTACCATCCCCAAGCCGCTGCGGGAACGCCTGGGCCTTCTTCCCGGCCAGATTCTGGATTTCCGCGAGGACCGGGGGCGGTTGGTGGCCGCGAAGCGGCCGCGGGAGGACCCGATAGAGAGCGTGTACGGGGTCCTCAAGGCGGGCCGGACCACAGACGCCGCCATCCGGCGCCTTCGCGGCGGGGTGGACGCCACGTGATCACCGCGGTCGATGCCAAATTGACGTTCACGCGCGGCTTCAGGCCGAGCGGTTGCTGACGCGGGACCGCGGCTTCTACCGCGCCTATTTCTCCGGTCTTCAGGTACTTGACCCGGCGAAGGACTGAGCGCACGCCGCGGGCGGGCCGCTACGTTCTCTTGATGTCGTCGGCGGCGAAGTCCCACTGGACCAGGCGGCGGTGGCGGGCCGAGAGGTTGACCATGTGGGCGCAGGCGGCGGCGCGGTGGCCGGCGGCGGCGTCTTCCCAGTAAGGTTTCCTGCTGCGGATCGACTCGACCCAGTGCCGGAAGTGCGAGACGGTGGCGTCCTGGCCCTGCTCGCGGAACTCCTGCACGCCCTCGGCCACCTGCGGCTTCCAGGAACCGACCACTTCGCTCTGGCGGACCCGAGGATTGCGGTAGTAGGCTTCCTGCAAGGCGCGCGGCCAGCTCTCAACGATCCACAGGTTATCTTCCACGGCCGCCTCGGGATGGAAGGTCATCTGGCTGCCGCTCAGCGTGAGCGTGCCTTGGGTGCCCAGGAACTGGAAGCTGCCCTCGGCCGTGGTCTGGTTGTTGAACGTCGAGCTGAGGTTGACCACGAAACCCTCGGGGTACTCCAGGGTGGCGTTGAGCGTGTCGTAGATGCCAGGATCCCGGCTGTCCTTCCAGCGGTAGAGCTGGCCCATGGCCAGCGCCGCGGCGGGCGCCTTGGCGTCCATCAGGAAGTGGATGGTGGTGCACAGGTGAACGAACAGGTCGGTGGCGATGCCGCCGGAGTAGTCCTCGTAGCAGCGCCAGCGGAAGAAGCGCTCCAGGCTGAAGGGCCGCTTCGGCGCCGGGCCCAAGAACATCTCCCAGTCCACAGTTTGCGGGGAGGCGTCCGGGGGAATGGGATAGATCCAGGCGCCCGAGGCGGTGTTGCGGTTGAACGCCGCTCGGATAATGGTCACCTGGCCGAGCTTGCCCGCGCGGATCATCTCCTTGGCCCTGCGCTGGAGCTGGGAGCTTATGCCCTGGCTGCCCACCTGCACGATGCGCCCGGCGGCCTGGGCCGCGCGCATGATCTCGACCCCGTCGGAGCTGCGGTAGGTCAGCGGCTTCTCGCAGTAGACGTCCTTGCCGGCGCGAATGGCG
>CAZIRH010000244.1:0-7486 GCA_964541065.1 uncultured Solibacteraceae bacterium | reverse complement strand
TGCCAGTTGTAGTGGAACCGGTTGGGGTTGAAGGGGCGCATGGGGGCGGGGCCGAGCCACAGGTCGTAGTTGACGCCCGGCGGCACAGGCCCGTCAGGCGAGCGCCCGATCGAGGGCCGTCGCTTGAAGCATAAGCCCTTTGCCATGTATAGCTTGCCGATGGCGCCCTGGCGCAGCAGCTCGATGGCGCGGATCTTGTGGGCCGTCGTGCGGCTCTGCATGCCCACCTGGACGATCCGGCCGTACTTTCGCGCCGCCTCGACCATCTTGCGGCCTTCGAAGATGTTGTGGCTGGCGGGCTTCTCGACGTAGACGTCTTTGCCGGCCTGGCAGGCCCAAATGCTGGCCAGGGCGTGCCAGTGGTTGCAGGTGGCGATCGAGACGGCGTCTATGTCTTTGTCTTCGAGCAGCTTACGGATGTCCTGGTAGGTCCTGGGCTTCGCGCCCTGGACCTTCTCGGCAAGCTGCACGGCCCGCTCGGTCTGGGCCTGATCGATGTCACAGACCGCCCCCACGCGCGACTCGGGCAGCGAGCCGAAGATCTCTATGTGCTCGCGACCCCGGCCCCGCAGGCCAACGACGGCCACCTTCACACGGTCACCGGCCGCGGCAAGCGCTGTTCCGCTGGCGAGAAGGAAACTGCGCCGGCTGAGTGGGTGCATGCTGTAACTCCTTCTGTTTCAGGCTTTCGAAACCCGGGGCTGCCGGGGATCCACCCGCCGGGCCGCACGCGGGTCCGGCGGCTGCTCGATAGGCTCGGCGACCTCGGCGGGCGGACGCTTCGGCCGGGCATTCAGGCGGGTCGCGATCAGCTCGTCCTTCACCTTGCGGAACTTCGGCGTGCCCGGCTGGGCGCCCCGGGCAAGGACGTCCCGGTCGGTCACCTCGAGCGCCGCCGGCAGATACTTCCGGAAGTAGTTGCGGATACGGTCCTGCACCATGCGGGTGGACGAGCGGATCAGCAGGGACAGCACCTGCTCGCCGGGCGCCGCCGCCAGCACCCTGTGGAGTTCCGACGGCTTATGCAGCCTGGGGGACTTCAGTGCGCGTTCGAGCCTTTTGGCGCGCACGTCGAGCTTCTGCCAGGCTGCCACGTCAGCGGCCCGTATCGAGGTGGCCCGAATCAGGGCGCTCTCCTCCCGTGGGGTCAGCTTCTCGGTCACCAGCGACAGCAGCAGCGGGAGGTCGTCCACGGGGAAGGGGACGCCGTAGGGGATCAGTTGCCGGGCCTTGTGCAGCTTCGCCAGCCCGGCCAAGTTCAGTTTCGGCCCGGTGAGGGCGGGCGAGAACAGATCCAGCAGTTTCTCGTCGCGGAGCGCGCGCAACACCTCGGCGGGGTTCGGGGCGTCGGCTATCCGGCGCAGCTCTTCAAGCAGGCCTCGCGCCGGGATGAGCTTCTCGAGGGCCTCCAGCCGCACGTTCTCGTATTGCTGGCTGGTCCGCTCCTCGACCGTGAAACCCAGCCGGACCCGGAACCGGACCAGGCGGAGAATCCGGACCGGGTCATCATATAGGGCGTAGTTGTGGACGGCGCGAAGCTCCTTTCGCTCCAGGTCGGCCAAGCCGTTGTTGGGGTCGATCAGCAAGCCGCGGGAAGCGCGGTTCAGCGACAGGGCGATGGCGTTGACGGTGAAATCCCGGCGGCGCAGATCCTCGTGGATGCCGGCGGGCGCGACCTGGGGCTGGCCACCCGGTTTGGGGTACCGCTCCTGGCGGGCCATGGCGATCTCGACGCTCACCCGGCCGGGGAACAGCAACTCGGCCGAGCGGCGCCGTTCGTCCAGCGCCACTATCTGCGCCCCGCTCTTCTTGGCCACAGCCCTGGCCAGTTTCAGGGCGTTGCCTTCCACGGTGAAGTCCAGGTCGCGCACCGCGAAGCCGCCCAGCGTGTCGCGCATGGCGCCGCCGGTCAGGAAAACGCTCATGCCGGCTTCGGCGGCCGCAGCCTGGATGTCGCTGACCACACGGTTCTGGTCCGTGCTGAGGTGGCTTTCCAGCATGAACATGTAGTCGCTCATCTCATGCCCTCGGGTGGTGCTCGTCCAGCGTCTTGCGCAACCGGGATCGCATCACGTGCGTGTAGATCTGCGTGGTGGAGATGTCGGCGTGGCCGAGCATGGTCTGGACGCTGCGCAGGTCGGCGCCGCCCTCCAGCAGGTGCGTGGCGAAGGTGTGGCGCAGAGTGTGCGGGGTAAGGCGCTGGCCGAGGCCCGCTTTCCGGCCGTGCCCGGCCAGCAGCTTCCAAAACGCCTGGCGGCTCAGGCAGCGCCCCCGGGCGGTGACGAAAAGGTACGGGGAAGCGCGCCCGCGGAGCAGTTGCCTGCGCGCCGCTTCACAGTAGCCGGCGATGGCGGCCAGAGCCGGGCGGCCCACCGGTACCAGTCTCTGCCGATCCCCTTTGCCGGTGACCCGAACCACTCCCAGCTCGGCATTGAGATCCGACAGGCGCAACTGGCAAAGTTCGCTGACCCGGAGGCCCGTGGCGTACAGCAGCTCCAGCATGGCGTGGTCGCGTGCGCCCGTGGGCTTGCCGGGGTCGGGAGCTTCCAGTAAACGATTGATTTCATTAAGGTTCAGGAACCTCGGCAGCGACCTCCAGTGCCGGGGCGGGGTCAGCAAAGCCGTCGGATCCCGGCTGATCCGGCCCTCCCGCAACAGGAAACCGGAGAAGTTGCGCAGTGTCGTCAGATGCCTGGCGATAGAACGAGCCTGGAGTCCGGAACGATACAGAGATCCCACGTACTCGCGCATGTGCTCGCTCGAGAGCCGGGAAGCCTCCATCTGCGGCGGCCAGTAGGAAGCGAACTTGCCCAGATCGTACCGGTAAGCTTCTATCGAGTTGGCGGATAAACCCTTTTCGATCCGGCAGTAGTCCAGGAAAGCCGCGACCTCGGCCTGGAAAGCCGCCTCCTGGGGCATCGTTAGCAATGATACAATACTTGCGGAATTGTTTGGGAAGAAACGGTAGCAGCCCGTGGCAGAAGTCTGCGGCAGGCTTGGGCCTACCCCACCAGGGTTTGCAGGCTGGCTGCGAGGCACTTCTGGCGCGGGCCGGCAGAGGAGGACCTTGTGGCCGCCTCCACCAGCAAGAAAGTTCTCGTGCGGCGGTTTGACCGCGAGCCGCTGACCGGATTCGTCAATCCTCAGAGCTACCTGCAAGCGGCAGGATTGGAGCTGTTGAGCGCCTCCGGGACCCTGGCGCTGGTGCCCTACGAGGAGGTGAAAGCCGTTTATTTTGTTAGAGATTTCAACGCCGAAGCACCCGCCGCCGACCGTCGCGTCTTCACCAGCCGCCCCAAGACCAATGGCCTGTGGGTCCGCATGCGCTTCCGTGACGGCGAGGTCATGGACGGGCTGCTTCCGAACAACCTGCTGCAACTGGCAGCGCAGGGGTTTACTTTCGTGCCCCCCAACCCTAGCTCGAACAGCCAGAAGGTCTTTGTGCCGCGCAGCTCCCTCACCGAAGTGCACGTGCTGGGGGTGGTCGGCAGCCTGTTGCGGGCGCAGCGTTCTCGGGCCAAGCCCAGGGCCGAACAGATCGGGCTGTTCGACTAACCCGGCTCAGCGCGCCGGCGCCAGGCGGCAGTCGGCGAGATCGACCCATCGGGTGTCAGCGGTGGCCTGGACGAAGGTGGCCTTCTCCACCCGGAAGGGTGACCTCGCGGGACAATCCGCCCAGCGCTGGCGGGCCAGTTGGCAGAGTTCGTCGAGCTGGTCGCGTGTAACCTCCTGCGCCAGCGTGATATGCGGGTAGTAGGGGAACGGCTCAGGGAATTCCAGCGCGCCCCGGTTCAGCAGGTCGTGCAAGCGGACCAGCGCATCCCGGCCGCTGCCCACCCCGACGTAGACCACCGGGCTGATCCCGAAAACCTCGATCTGGGTTGGCGTGATCTCAAAGGAGGGGAACTCCTCGACCACGGAGCGGATCTGCTCCCAGGCCGATCCCGGGCTGATGCGGAGGGAACGCGGGGGCAGGATCGTCACGTGCGCTTGGGGAGGCAGTCGGGTGCCAACTCCAGCCGGAGAGCATCCAGGAAGGACCGCAGCGGGTTCGGGATGTAGGCGACCACAGCAAAGCTGTTCACGAGCAGGCCGGGGCCTTCAGTGCACTCCGTCATTCAGCCTCCGGCCCTCCTGCGGCGGCCGTGCCCCCCTGGTCCTGAGGCGATCTGGCGGCCGGCTCGGGCTCCGGCAGCAGCCAGTGCGCTTCCTCGAAGCCCACGTACTTCGAGATGCGCAACTCGCCGGTCTCGGCTTCGAGCAGGTCGCCCACCTGGAGCGGTGTTCCCGCCTCGCCCAGGCGCTTCCAGGCCGAGTAGACGCTGGAGGCTTCGATCAGCCCAGCCTCGTGGTAGTCCTTGGACTTGACCGGGGTGGCTCCGGAGATGTGTGGCGCCCAGCGGAAGTGCTCTTGCGCAGCCTCCCGGAGCCGGTAGATCCTGTACACCGGCATGACTTCATTCTATAACGGCTGGCGCCTCCCATTGGGGCGGCGCATCTGGCAGAATAAGGGAGGCTCCACGGCCGGCCGATGTCGTTGAGAAAGCTGCTGTACTTCGCATTGCCCGTAGTGGCCCTGGGCGCTTGGGGCTGGTGGCTTCACCGGCGCGCCTCTTTGCCGCCCGAAGTGCCCTTCTCCCGCGTCAAGCGGGAAAGCCTCACGAGCACGCTGGCGACCAATGGGAAGGTCGAGCCCTGGGAATGGGTGGCGGTTCGGGCGGAGCGCCCCGGCGTGGTTGAACGGGTGGCGGTCGAGAAAGGGGCCCGGGTGGGCAAGGGGGCGGTCATCGCCGAGGTAGCCGCCCAGGAAGCCCGCACCGAACTGGCGGCTGCCGACGCCCGGGTAGCCCAGGCGCAGGCGGAGCTCGAGGGTCTGAAGCAGGGAGGCCGCTCCGTGGACCTGGCAGAGATCGAGAGCGGGCTGAGGCGCGCCCGCGGGGATCTGGAGGCCGCGCAGCGGGACCAGGCGGTGGCCGAGCGGCTGGCTGCAAAGCAGGCGGCCACGCGGCAGGAGGTCACCGAGGGCCGCCGTAGGGTCGAGCAGATCCAGGCGCAGATTCAAGCCCTCGAGCGCAAGCGGGCGGCGCTGGTCAGCCAGGCGGACACCGCTGCGGCGGAGGCCCGTCTGAAGGAGGCGCTGGCCTCCAGGCAACTGGCTGAGCAGCGGCTCGAGATGGCCTTGATGCGGGCGCCGATTGCCGGAGTCGTCTATCAGCTCCAGGCGCGCGTGGGCAGCTACCTGAACCCTGGCGATCTGGTGGCCAGCGTGGGGTGGCTGGACAAGCTCCGCGTGCGGGTGTACGTGGACGAGCCGGAGCTGGGCCGCGTGGCGCGGGGCATGCCCGTCACCATCACCTGGGACGCGCTGCCCGGGAGGCAGTGGAAAGGGTCCGTCCAGCAGGTGCCCACCGAAGTCGTGCCCTTGGGGACTCGCCAGGTGGGCGAGGTCCTCTGCGTCATCGACAACGCCGGCCGCGAGCTGCTGCCGGGCACCAACATCAACGCCGAGATCATCTCCCAGGTGATCGAGGGCGGGCTGACCGTCCCCAAAGAGGCCGTGCGCCAGCAGGCCGGTCGCAGCGGCGTGCTCGTCCTGCGCCAGGAGCGGGTGCGGTGGCGCGAGATCGCCCCCGGCGCCTCGAGCGTTACACGCGTGGCAGTGCTGGACGGCCTGGCCGAAGGCGACGCCGTGGCGCTGGCGCCCGACCGCCCGCTCACCGACGGGGAACGGGTGCGACCGGTGTACCGCTGATGGGCCTGGAGCTGACGCGCAGAGAGGCGCTGGGCGCGATGCTCGCCGTCGGCGCGCCGCCGGCGGTCGAGCCCGCCATCCTGAAGCGCCACGACGAGAGTATCGAGCGGCTGCTGAAGTTGCAGATCACCGACCCTTCCAGCCGCTGGTGCGGGGTCTACCCGGACGATTTCGGCCTGCACCATGCCGGCACGGCGGGCGGGATTCTGGAGACCTTCACCGCTGCCTTCCTGCACCCGGGCTCGAAGTTTCACCGCGACAACGCGCTGGTGGAGAGAATGCGGCCGGCGGCGGGCTACCTCCAGCGGGCGCAGAACGAGCAGGGCAATATCGACCTCCTCATCACCAACTTCAACTCGCCCCCCGACACGGCGTTCGTGGTCCAGAACGTGGCCACGGCGGCCTGCCTGGCGCGCCGGAACGGGGAGCGCGAGCTGGAGGGCTTTCTGGAGCCGTTCCTGCGCAAGGCCGGCGCCGGGCTGGCGGCGGGCGGTGTGCACACGCCGAACCACCGCTGGGTGGTGTGCTCGGCCCTGGCGCAGTTGCACGAACTGTTTTCGGAGCCGGCCTACGTGCGCCGCATCGATCAGTGGCTGGCCGAAGGCATCGACATCGACGAGGACGGCCAGTACACCGAGCGCAGCACGCTGGTCTACAACGTGGCGGTGGATCACGCGCTGCTCGTGATGGCCGTGAAACTGAAGCGGCCCGAGCTGCTCGAACCGGTGCGGCGCAACCTCGACTCGATGCTCTACCTGCTCCATCCGGGCTACGAGGTGGTCACCGAGATCTCGCGCCGCCAGGACCAGTACGAGCGCGGCGACATCGGCCGCTACTGGTTCCCCCTGCGCTACCTGGCCGTGCGCGATGGCGACGGGCGCTTCGCCACGCTGGCGGACGCCTTTGCGGTTCGCTACGCCCGGCTTGCGGCGTTGATGGAGTATCCGGAGTTGGCCCAGGCCGGCCCTGCGCACGCACCCGTTCCGGAGTTCTACGAGCGGCAGTTTCCGGCGGTGGGTATCGCGCGCATCCGGCGCGGGCTGACCAGCGCGACCCTCATCCTGGGCGGCAGCAGCCGGTTCTTCACCCTGCGCCGCGGCGCCGCGGTCGTCAACGCGGTGCGCTTCGCCAGCGCCTTTTTCGGCAAGGGGCAGTTCGTTCCCCAGAAGGCCGAGAAGCGCGGCGACAGCTACGTCTTCACCCAGGCGCTCGAAGGCGACTACATGCAGCCGCTGGAGCGCCCCTACCGGGTGGGACCGGCGGAATGGTACAAATCGCGAGCCGAGCGCCGCCGCAGCGAGACCTGCAAGCTGGAACAGGCGGCCGCAGTGACGGAGACGGCCACCGGGTTCCACGTGCGCATTCGGGCGCGTGGCACCGCGGGCGTCCCGGTGGCGGTCGAGATCAACCTGCGCGAGGGCGGGACCCTCGAGGGCTGCGAGCCCGTCCCGCGCGTGAGCGACGCCTGGCTGCTCGGTTCGCAGCAGGCGGTCTACCGCGCGGGCGGCGACGAGATCCGCTTCGGTCCCGGCCTGGCCCTCCACCGCTACACCCAGGTCCGCATGGCCGAGCCCAAGCTCCCCGGCCCCAGCGTCTACCTGACCGGCTACACGCCCTTCGACCACACGCTGGAATTCAAGTGGGGCGGCTGAGAAACCGGAACCAGGCGGACCGCAAGGTGTGAAAAAATCCGGGCGGGCGACGAAAACACAGACATGAATGTCTGTGCCACAC
>CAZIRH010000243.1:0-7512 GCA_964541065.1 uncultured Solibacteraceae bacterium | reverse complement strand
AAACTCACGGAAGTAACTGGCGCGCGCCGTCGCGGCGACCGCGGCCAGGGGCGAGGCGGCCAACAACTCAGCCACCGGCGGCGCGGGAATCGGCGGCGGCGCCGCCACTACGGCGCCTTCCCTGGCCCGCCGGCGCTTGGGAGCGGCGGCAGTAAGATGATCGCGGGATTCCACCAACCGGTTCAGCGCCATGCGCGTCAGCTCGTGGTACTTCTGCCGGTGGTCTTCCGAGCAGAAGTCCGTATCGGTGAGGTGTCTCACCAGCGAGATACGCTTGCCGCAGTAGAAACAGGGCATTCCCTTGGCGGTTTCCCTTCGCTCAATTATAGGGACCTTGGCCCGATTTTTCTATAGGAAATGCAAAGAGGCCTGTGGCTTTACCCGCCATCAGGCGCCGCGGCGCCCCCGGGCGGCTACAATGGAACTGAGGGCATGAAGCTCCTGGCGGGTCTGGCGGTGCTGGCCTTGCTGATCCTGTGGGGGCTGATCCTGCGCCGGTCCCGATGAATGTCGAAGCAGCGCTGCTGAACGTATTGCTGTTCTGGATGCTGACTACGCCGCACGAGTTCGCGCACGCCTGGACCGCCACGCGCCTCGGGGATCCTACACCCCGCCGGGAGGGCCGGTTGACGCTGAACCCGCTGGCCCATGCCGACTGGCTGGGCACCGTGATCCTTCCAGCTGTGACCTCCCTGCTGGGTCGCGGCTTCCTGGGATGGGGCAAGCCGGTCTCGACCGACCCCAGCCGCTTGCGGGGCGGCCTGAACGGGCTGGCTCTGGTGGCCCTGGCCGGTCCGGCCAGCAACGTCGTCTTCGCCGCGCTTCTGGCCGCAGTGACCGCCTTCACGGTCAGGACCCACCCAGCCGTTGCCGAAGTGGCCGGTCAGGCCGTCTGGCTGAGCCTGTACCTGGCCCTGTTCAACCTTCTGCCCGTGCCGCCACTCGACGGCTCGAAGCTGTTGCTGGCCGCCCGGGTCCCCGTCGCAGTCTATCAGGAGCTCGCCCGCTTCGGCTTCGTTGTGCTGATCGTCGCCATGGCCGCTTCACCCCTCGGTAGGTGGCTGGCGAGTCTCAGTTGGCGGGGGATGCTGTTACTGGTGCGGGTGTTTACCTGACAGACATGGGGCGTCTGCTCTACGCTATGCTACTGTTCGCCACTTTGCGGCAGGCGGCTGGGGAGCCCGCCGCCGGCCTGTTGCTGATCAATGGCAGGATCTGGACGGGCGACCCGGCTCGTCCCCAGGCCGAAGCGGTAGCCTGCCGCCTGGGGCGCATCCTGGCCGTGGGAACGACCGCCGACATCCGGAAACGGACCGGCCCGGACACCCAGGTGATTGACCTCCAGGGCCGGCGGGTCGTCCCCGGTTTTGACGATGCGCATGTGCACTTCCTGGCGGGCGGCGAGCACCTGGCCAGTGTGCAGTTACGGGATGCCCGTTCGCAGGCCGAGTTCCGCGAGCGCCTCGCCCAGCACGCCGCCAGGCTGCCCCAGGGCCGTTGGATCACCGGGGGCGACTGGGATCACGAGAACTGGAGCCCGGCCGAACTGCCCACCCGCGCGCTGATTGACGCGGTTACGCCGGCTCACCCGGTGTTTGTCAACCGCCTGGACGGGCACATGGCGCTGGCCAACTCGGCCGCCCTCAAGCTGGCGGGCATTACCCGGGCGATGCCCGACCCGCCCGGTGGCCTCATCGTACGCGACGCGCGGGGCGAGCCGACCGGCCTGTTGAAAGACGCCGCCATGGAGGCTGTCTCCCGCCTGATTCCCGCGCCCACGCCGGACGAGATCGAGGAAGCGCTCGGCGCTGCCCTGCGCCACGCCGCCCGGAACGGCGTCACCAGCGTGCAGGACATGTCGGCCTCGCCCGAGGTGCTCGCCGCCTACCAGCGGTTGCTGGACCGCGGAGAACTGACGGTGCGGGTTTACGCCCACCAGCCACTGGCGGGCTGGCAGCGGCTGGCCGCCATCGGGGTGCGCGCCGCCTTCGGGGGCGACAAGCTCAGGATCGGCGGGCTGAAGGCCTTTGCTGACGGTTCGCTGGGCTCGAACACGGCGCTGTTCTTCGAGCCCTACCTCGATGCACCCCACACCACGGGGCTGGCTGCCGACGAGATGATCCCCGAAAGCAAGCTGGCGGACAACATCCTCCGGGCGGACCGCGCGGGGCTCCAGGTGGCGGTGCACGCCATCGGAGACAAGGCCAACCACCTGGTGCTGGGGATGTTCGAGGAGGCCGCCCGGAGCAACGGCGCGCGGGACCGCCGCTTCCGCATCGAACACGCGCAGCACCTGCGGCGCGCCGACGCGGCGCGCTTTGCCGCGCTCCGCGTGGTGGCTTCCATGCAGCCCTACCACGCCATCGACGACGGGCGCTGGGCCGAGAAGCGCATCGGGGCCGAGCGCGCCCAAGGCGCCTACGCCTTCCGCTCGCTGCTGGACGCCGGCGCGGTGCTGGCCTTCGGCTCCGACTGGCACGTGGCGCCGCTGGAGCCGCTCCTGGGCATCTACGCCGCAGTCACGCGCCGCACCTTGGACGGCAAGCATCCCGGCGGCTGGGTGCCGGAACAGAAGATCAGCGTCGAGGAGGCCCTGCGCGCCTACACCTGGGGTTCGGCCTACGCGGCCTTCCAGGAGCGCATCAAGGGTTCCATCGAGGCAGGCAAGCTGGCCGACCTGGCCGTGCTCTCCGATGACATTCTCACCATGGAGCCCGCCGCGCTCGGCCAGGCGCGCGTGGTGATGACGATCTTCGACGGCCAGGTGATCTACCGGCGGTAAGCGCGGCCCTCACCGGGCCTGCGGCAGGCTGAGCGAAGCCTTGGCCAAGGCCTTTTCGATCAGTCCGGCGGCCTGGCAGATGGCCATGCCGCGCGAGATCGAGATCTCGGTCAGCAGCATGTGCCGCGCCCGATCCAGCATCTTCTTCTCGCGGAAGGACAGGGGCTTGTCGCTTTGCAGCAGTAGGAGGCTCTTCAGCACCTCGGCGATCTGGAGCAACCCGCCCACCCGCATCTTCTCGGAGTGCTCTTTGAAACGGCTCTTCCAGTCGTGGCTGAACTGGCAGGCGCCGGAAGCCAGGAAGCTCAGCACCCGGGTCAGCTCACCGTTGCGGGTGACCTTCCGCAGACCCACCTCCCCGACGTGGGAGAAGGGGATCATGACGGTCATCGAGGAGTACTGCAAGCGCAGGAGGTAGAAGCGCTCGAACTGGCCCCCGAAACAGCGGGTACTAATGTTCTCGACCGTCCCGATGCCCTGGTTCGGGTAAACCACCTTTTCACCGATCTGAAACGTCATCCGGTGACCCTTTGCACCCGCCAGGGGCTATCAGTTCCTAGCTGCGAACTAAGAAGACGATCTTAAGCTCAACGGGTCGGATTGTCAACGAAAATCCGCCCCAGGCAGGCGCGCGGTGTGCTGGGCGGTGGCGCCAGGCCGTCACCCCCGGCGCGTCTTCTCGATTAAGTCCAGCACGTAGGCCAAGTTGCGGCGCATGTCCTGCTCCACCGAGCCCGACGGCGCCGACGTCTCCAGGTTGGCGAAGCCCTGGTATCCGATCTCGGCGATGGCGCGCATCACCGCGGGGAAGTCGATCTTTCCCTCCCCGAGGTAGCCCCGGTCCTTCAGGTGGACCTGGCAGATCCGCCGCCTGCCCAGCCAGCGGAGTTCCTTCACCGGGTCGAAGCCGGCGTTCATCGAGTTGCCCACGTCGTAGTAGACCCGCACGGCTTTCGAGCGCGCGCGCTCCATGATGCGGGCGTTGTCCTCGGCCGAGATGGTGTTCTCCAGTCCCAGCAGGATGCGGGCTTTCTCGGCCTCCGGGGCGATCTCGCGGAGAACGTCAGCCACGTAGTCCATCTCCTGGCGCGTCTGGAGGGCTCCCTTGCCGAAGAACGGCATCAGCATCGCGCGGGCCTTGAGTTTCTTGGTGATCGGGATGCCCTCGGAGAGCCACTTCCGCCCCAGCGGGTCGCTCTTGAGGTAGTTCACGTGCAAGATGTCCAGGCAGGTCCCGGCCACCACGATGCCGTGTTTGGCGCACGCGGCCAGGTACTGCGCCTGGATCTCGGGATTGGCCAGCGGCAGTTTGCCGTCCGCCGGCTTGCGGCCGAGACTCACCTCGACGCCCTCGAACCCGATGCTCTTGGCCAGGGCGATGGCTTCCACCTTGCCAGTAAGCCGCAGGTTCCAGTCGGTGACGCCGATTCTCAGGCCGGCCAGTTTGCCCCTCGCCAGCAGGCGGGCGGCGGGACTCGAACCCGCCGCCAGAAACCATCTGCGTGAGATGTCCATAGGTGCTCCCGTCGGTCCTCTAGTCAGGGATCTCCGCCAGCGGAATCTCGACGTGCTTGATCCGCCGCCGGTGCCAGGTGTAGGTGAGATGCACACTGCCGCCGGACGCCTGGATCACGGCGGGGTAGGAGAACTCGCCTGGCTCGCTCTCCAGGGTCAGGAACATGTTCCAGCTCTCCCCATCCTTCGACACGGCCACGTTCAGGGGGCTGCGGCCCTTCTCCGTGTGGTTGTAGACCAGCACGATGCGCCCGTCGCGCAGGGCCACGGCGTCGATGCCGCAGTTGGGATTGGGCAGCGCGGTAGGCCGCGCGGGGGTCCAGGTGAGGCCGCCGTCGGCCGAGTCGGCGTAGCAGATTCTGCCAATGCGCTGGGTGGCGCGGAAGAACATGCGCAGCCGTCCCCTGCCCAGGGGCACAATGGCGGGCTGGATGATGCCGTGCGGCTCCCCGGGAACCGTGATGGGACCATGCCGGGACCAAGTCCGCCCGTCGTCCGTGCTGCGCTCCACCCAGCAGGCCCAAGCGCGGTAACTCTCCACCGACGTGCCGCTCACGATGGCGCCGTCCGCCAGCACCAGCGGCTTGTTCTTGATGGGGCCGTACAGCCCCGCCGGCAGGTGCTCGATCTCGGACCAGCTTTGCGCATGGTCGCGGCTCCAGCGCCGGGCGGCGGTCCAACTCATGGGGTTCGGACCGAACTTGTAGTACAGCCACAGGGTCTTGTCGCGGCTGAAGAAGAGCACGGGGTTGTAGCAGGCGATGTTCGGCTCGCGGGCCAATTCCACCGGCGCGGACCACTGGCCGCCGCTCCGGCGGGCGCCCCACACGGCCACGTCCGCGTTGCCCTCCCGGGCACCGCCGAACCAGGCAGCCAGAAACTCGCCCGGCCGGGTTTCGACGATCGTGGAAGCGTGGCAGGAGGCGAAGGGCGCCTGCTCGAAGATGAACTCTCCTGCGGGAGCCCCTGCCGCCGTCATGCCGAATGCCGCGCACAACACTACCAGTCCTGTCTGCATCTCGACCCCTCGGCCATTATACGAGCACGCCGGTCTCGGAAGCCAGCGGCCCACAGCGCCGCACAGCCGCAACCAAACGGCGAGCTGAAGCTCGCCGCTGCACACTGAAGTGTGCGCCACCCGTGGCGTGGGCTTTAGCCTGCTGCGGCGGGCTTCAGCCCGCAGAAATCTGTGCGCCCCGCGAAGATTCCCGGCGGTGGCAGTACAGCTTCTTCTGGCCGGCTCGCACCAGGGGCGCAGGTTGGCCGTCCAGGAACCCGGAGGGCGATGGTGGGGTAAGTCGCCGCCGCGCTGCGCACTCCGGCGGTACCGGTACTGCCGGACCGCGGCCAGCCCTCGCCTGCCCGCCCAGCCGCGGCCGGAGCCCGGTGAAGACCTGAACGCGGGGCGCGGGCCAACCACAGTTAACACCGCGTCGCTATACATGGTTAAGATGTTGATTTCCCTGATCGTAAACAAGGGCCCCCCGGCGGGGTGGGTGGAGCCCAACCCGCCGAATACAGTAAGAAAACTATGGTAAACACCCTGATTTTAATGTAGAATCAGTAACCGGCTCTATCGAGATGGGAGGACTGTCCCAATGACTGGATCAACGAGTGTAGCCGAAGTTCCGGACGTGCGTGCCTCGGCTTACTATCTGTGGCAAGTGCCCGGCAAGCCCATCTCCGTCCACCTGAGCCTGGACGTGGTGGACCGGATGGAACGCGAGGTCATCGAGAGCTTCAAGGCGATCACCAAGCGCGGCTCGGAGATTGGCGGGCTGCTGCTGGGCAAGGTGCTCGGCGCCGGCCAGCCCACGGCGATCGTGGAGGACTACGAGGCCGTCCCGTGTGACTACGCGCGCGGTCCGCTGTATCTGCTGGCGGACGAGGACCGGGCGCGGATGCAGGCCGCCATCCAGCGGAGCAAGGTCAGCCCGGCGCAGGGGCTTTCCGTGGTAGGTTTCTTCCGCAGCAACACGCGCAAGGATTTGGCTCTGGACGACGACGATTTGGCGTTGCTCGGCGAGTTCTTCCGAGATCCCGGCCACGTCTGCCTGCTGGTGAAGCCGTTCTCGATGAAACCCAGCCTCGGCGCCTTCTTCTTCTGGGAAGAAGGCCGCATGCCGGGCGAGGCCAGCCCCCTTCAGTTTCCGTTCAAGCGGTCGGAGCTTACGAAAGGGGAGTTGGCCAAGGCGATCGTCAGCGGCGATCAGTTGGTGGCAGCCGCCGTCGCTACACCTCCGCCGCCGCGAGTGGATGGTGGGCCCGCGCCACCGGTGGCGCCCAAGGCAGAGGCCCGCGCGCCCGTGCCGCCTGTGATTCCGAAACGTGAGGAGCCGCCGCCCCCGCCGCCCAAGCCAGAGGCCCGCGCTCCCATCACGCCGCCGATTCTGAAACGCGAGGAGCCGCCGCCTCCACCGCCCAAGCCGGAGGCCCGCGCTCCCATCACGCCGCCGATTCTGAAACGCGAGGAGCCGCCGCCTCCACCGCCCAAGCCGGAGGCTAGGGCTCCTATTCCTCCTCCTCCGTCCAAGCCTGAGGTGCGTGCGCCCATCCCGCCGGTGACTGCCAGGCGCGAGGAACCCGCTCCTCCGCCGGCGGCACCCAAGCCCGAGGTTCGGGCGCCCGCGCCCCCCGTGCCTCCCAAGCCCGAGGTGCGGCCACCGGTTCAACCGGTGACTGCCAAGCGCGAGGAACCTCCGCCTCCTCCTGTGACGCCCAAGCCGGATGTTCGCGCGCCTGCACCGGCCCTGGCCGGCCTGCGCGAGGAACCAGTTCCCGCCCTTGCCGCCAAGCGCGAGGAGCCGGCCCTGACGGCTGCGCCTCCACTGGTGGCCGAAGCGCTTCCTGCGCGCAAGCCTCGGCGACTGGCCTACGCACTGGCCGCCGCGCTGGTGCTGGTGCTGGTCGGCGCCGGCGCCTACTTGTACGTGAGGCCGGGCGGGCAGAGGGGCTCCGGAGCAGCGAGCGGTTCGGAGGCCGGGTCGCTGGCCTTGCGGGTGGAGCGCAATGCGGGCCAGTTGTTGCTGAGTTGGAACCGGGAGGCGGCGCTGGTCAAGAACGCTCAGCGCGCCATTCTGACCATCTCCGACGGCGACCACAAGGAGGACATCGAGCTGGATTTGGGCCAGCTCCGCAGCGGGAGCATCTCCTACACTCCGATCAGCAACGACGTGAGCTTCCGCCTCCAAGTGACCGACAAGCAAGGCAAGACC
>CAZIRH010000242.1:0-7644 GCA_964541065.1 uncultured Solibacteraceae bacterium | reverse complement strand
AGATGGCCGGAGTCATCGTCGCCCTCGAATCGGCCGCCCCGACGTAGTGGTCGATGTACTTCTGCACGTCCCAAAGAAAGCTGAGCTGCTCCTTGGAAATCCCGCCCGGGTGCGGCGCCGGCGCGCCGGACGCGGGCTCCTTCTGCATATCGCCGTGCTCCATGAATAGCTCCCAGAACGTTGAGTTTACTTGGCGGCCTGATGGCTGAAGTCGGACAGAGTAACCTGGTCCTTCCCGTTGATCAGGAACCCGAACTTGCCGGTGGCGAAGTTACCGTTGGGGTCCTGCCAGGAGTCCAGCGTGACCCAGTCGTTGCCCACGCGCACTTTGTGCACGATGGCTCCGGGCGACACCTCGATCTGGACCGTCGCTGCGATGCTGTTTCCCTGCGGGAGGCCGAGGGGCTTTCGCGGCAGTTCCGTAGACTTGCCGCCCGCGACCTGCCTCCGGTAGAAGGTCTTCTTGTCGATCTGAAAGAGTAAGTAGTTCTGCGGGTCGGTGTAGCGCAGGAACCATTGCAGCCGGCGGCCTCTCTTCAACTGGGCGGTGAAGCTGAACACGCCGGCGGTCGGGGTGGGGCGGAAGCATACGAACTCGCCCCCGGTGCGCGTGAAGGCCGTGCCATCCTGGGCCCAGTCCGCGGGCTGCTCCCAGTCCGCCATGCCGCGCCGGGGCGCGGGCTTGGCCCGCTCGCGGGAGAGGGCCAGTTCCACGTTGCGGGTCGCTCCGCCCGCCACCTCGACGGTCACGGAGCGTTCGAGATACCCCGGCGCCCGCGCGGTCAAGGTGTAGGACCCCTCCGGCAGCATCAGCGCGTTCCCGCTCACGGGACGCGCTGCTTCCTTGCCGCTGCGGATGGTCACCTGCGCCCCGGCGGGAGTGACGTCGATCTTCAGGATGCCGGTGCCGCTTTCCAGGACCACCTCGCCACCGCTCAGCCGCGCCTCCTCCCCGGGCTGGAAGTCCCGCTGGAAGCGCCGGGGCTTGAGCTGGTCTTTGCGCAACTCGATGGCGTGCGGCCCGGGCGTCACCCGGGCGGAGAACGAGCCATCCGGGCCCACCGTGCCGAGCACGTTGCGGTCCACCGCCACTTGCGTGCCGGGCAGCGCCCCTTGCAGCACGAGCAGCGGCGCGGCGCGCAGCTTGAACGACACCCTGGCGTCTTCCCCCTTGCGGATCTGGACGCGCTGCTCAGGCTCCTCCAGGTAGCCCTCCTTCACCACGCGCACGCCATAGGTCTTGACCGGCAGACCGGCCAGCCGCAACTGGCCGTGCTGCGTCAGCCGGCTTTGCGGTTTTCCATCGAGCAGGACTCTGACGCCGTCCTGGCCCGTGGAGACCACCAGCGTGCCGACATCGCGGTCCGTGTAGAGGAACACCGTCAGGGCGGGCACGGGGCCGGCCTCCAGCAGTAGCTTCCGCTGGGCCGCCCCCTCTCCCAGGCCCAGCTCGTGAGTACCCGGACTGAGGCCGAGCAGCGCCAGCCCCCCGGCTACAACCTGCCCGACGGGCTGACCGTCCAGCGCCGCGTTCGCGGAACTCGCGCTCGAGTGCAGGCGCCCTCGCCCTCCCAGGTTGCTCACCATGACGGCCGTGAACTCCTTGACGGTGATGGGCTCGGCGAGAATCGGCGGTGCGCCCGGCGGCGCCTCGAAACCCACTACCGCCTCGCTGGGCGCTGAGGAAACCCTGAGGACGTGTTTGCCCGGAGCCACGTCGCCCAGGACAAGCTGCCCGGCCTGGAACTCGCCTCGAGGCTGATCATCCAGCCAGACCGTCGCGGTTTCCAGGTCCGTGTACAGCCGCAGGGTGCAGGGGAGGGGCTGAAGCGTGAAGGAGAGCGGAAGATGGGACCCCGGTGCCACGTTCAGCGTGGTAGCCAGAGGCTGGTAGCCCTCGAGGCTGGCTTCCAACTGGTGAGCGCCCGGCTGGAGCTCCACCTGAAATGGGGATACGCCTCGTGCCTCCTGGTTGATCCGGATGGTCGCCCCGGGAGGCGACGTGCTGATCTCGACCGGCACGGCGGAAGGACCGGCGGATCCGCCGGGCCCCAGCGCCCTGACCAGGACGATAATGAGCACCAGCACCGCCAGGCCCGCCGCGCCGGCGGCCACCCAGGGCTTCTGCTGGATCGTCCGGAGCGCCGTGCGGGCAGCCGGCCGCACCCTCGTGGCAGCCTGCGCCAGGGTGGCACGCAAGCTGGGGCGCGGTCGCGGGATCACGGGCGGAGCAGCCCGTTGCGTCGGGTGGGAGGGGCCCACAGCCGGCACGACCGGGGGCGGAGGCGGCGGCGTGGCCGCCTCGGCCGCACCGGCCGGGGCAGCGGGTTCGACCGGCTGGGGAACCGGCTCCGCAGGGCGCGCCAAGGTGGTCTGTTGTACGCTGCTTTCGAGGCCCGGCGAGCGGAGTGGGCCCTCCAGCGGCCGCGCCGCAGACGAAGCCGCCTGCGCCGCCGCAGCCATGGCCAAGGGACTGGGGAGCCCGGGCGCCGGGGGCTCAGCCGCCGGCGGCGCCATGGTCACGGCAGGCAGCGGCACGGCGTCCGGCGCGCGGGTCGTTCCCAAAGCCGAGAGCGCCGCAGTCTCAGCCGGCTGCCCCGGTTGCGGCTCGCCGCGCCGCGCCTGCGCGCGCTGGACCTCGGCCAGAGCTTTCTCCAGCGTGGCGCGCAGTTGCGAGAGCCGCGCTACATACGGGTAGGCCGCCCGCCCCTGCTCGACCTCGGCCAAGGCCCCCGCCACATCGCCCGCGGTCTGCAACTGCCGGGCCCGCGAGACGCACTGATCGACAAACGCCTCGCGCTTGCGGTCCTCGATGAGCGTCCGCAGGCTCTTGGCCAGGCCGTGCTCGGGCTCCAGTTCCAGGGCCTGCCGCACGCAGACCTCGGCGGCGCGCCAGTCCGAGTCGATTACGGCGCGCGCCCGGTCCATCAGGGCCTCCAGGTACACCCCCCGCGTGGTCGCGTGGGACTGATCCAGCAGCCAGGCTTTCCGGATGGCCTCGATCCCTTCCTCGTAGCGTTGCTGCTCGCACAGTTCCCGGCCCTCGGCCAGCAGCCTGTCGGCTTCGTTCCGGCGCTCGACGGCCTGCCGGATGAGCTTCTCCAGCTCCGCCAGCTCCGAATCGTTGGGGAATTCCTTCGAGGCGCTTTCCAGCAAGCTCACGGCGCGGCTGCAATCGCCCGCCTCCAGTTGGCGGTCGATCTGCTGCACCCAGTTGGCCTTGGCCTCCTGGCGGGCCTGCTGGTCCCGCCGCCTGGTCACCCGCTCGATCTCGAAATCCAGCCCGGGATACTGGCGGTAGATGCTGCCCAGGATCTCCCACTGGCCGCGCGCCTCGGTGAACTGGCCGCGCGCCTCGGCCTGACGCGCCTTGGCCACGATCGAGTTCACCAGGTCGCGCTTCTCGCACATCAGCCGCAGGGGCCGCGAGAAGTGGGTTTCGTCGGGATAGCGCTCGACCGCTTCCTTGAGGATGTTGACGCGCCGCTCCAGGTCCGGCTCGGCCTCTACGTGGCGGTCCACGTCGGCGATATAAGCCGACAGTCCCTGCCGCTCCTGCTCCTCGACCTCGAACTTCAGGGCCTGGAAGAGAGCCTGGCCCGGGTACTTGGCCAGCCACTCCTCGCACAGTTCCCGGGCCCGGCCGAAGTTGCGCTCCTCCAGGCGGCGCCGGGCCTCGGCGTAGGCGCCCTCGATGGCATCGTGCTCGGAGCGGACCTGATTGAAAAAATTCTGATAGGCCCCCCCGCGGTCGGGCACGGAGATGTCGGGAGCGCGGCGGTCCAGCTCCAGCACGCGCTGCATCCGGCACAGGGCCCAGCTCAGTTCTCCCTTGTGGTAGGCCTCCTGAGCCGCCTGGTAAGCCTGTTCCTTCTCCTGGAGCTCCCGCAGGTAGTCCTGCTCGCGGCGGTCCAGATCAGCCAGCAATTCCAGCGCCCGGCTGTCCCTGGCACTCTGCTGGAGCACGTTTTGAACCGCCTGCCGGGCATGGCTGAACGCGCAGTTGTTCATGTGCTGCCGCGCCAGGCGGAGCCAGTCGTCGATCTGCACCTGCGAACGCCGGCTCTCGATGGTGTCCCTCAGGCTCAAGGCGTCGTCGTTGTCCGGTTCCAGTTGCAGGACTTCCTGGACCTTCTGCAAAGCCAGCGGGTACTCCTGCTCTTCCAGCCGGGTGCGCGCGCTCTCGAGCAGTTGAAAAACCGTCTTCCGCCGGATGGCTTGGTCGAGTTGCCGCCGGAGGCGCGACATGGCGGGATCGATGTGGCCCTCGGCCTCCAGGCCCGAAAGGATCTCGGTGGCGAACTGGTAGTCGGACTGCTCGAAGGCCTTCTGGGCCCGCTGGATGCGAGGCTGGATGCGGGAGGGATCGAACATCTCGATCGGCTCGTTGCGCAAGCCTTTCTGGAGGGTCTCGGAGAGCTCGCGGGCGGTCGAGAAGCGGTGCCAGGGCTGCTTGGCCATGGCCTTGTGGACCACGCGGCTGAGCGCCTGGTTGACCTGCGGATTCAACTCCGAGACCGGCGGCGGGATGTGGTGCAGGATCGCTTCAGCCAGATCCGCCGCGGTCGTCGCATCCCACGGCAGGCGCCGCGTCAGGGTCTCGTAGGCCGTCACGCCCAGGGCGAAGATGTCGGTCAGCGCCGAGGGCGTCTTCATCTCGACCTGCTCGGGCGCCATGTAGAGCAGGGTGCCCTTCTGTCCCATGCTGGAGCGGGCATCGACCATGTGGGCCAGCCCGAAGTCGATGATCTTGACCGAGTCGTCCTGCATCACGAAGATGTTGCTCGGCTTCAAGTCGCGGTGCACCAGGCCGCGCTCGTGCGCCGCATGCAGTCCCCGACAGACCTGCCCGATGATCTCCACGCTGCGCTCCACGGTCAGGCGGCTGCTGGAGGCCCGGATGAGCACATCCAGCGTGACACCGGGCAAAAGCGGCATGACGAAGTAGGGCTTGGCTACGCCCTCTTCTTCGAACTCGCCGATATCGAAGATCTCGACGATGTTGGGGTGGCTCAGCGAGGCCAGCACGTCGCACTCTTTGTAGAAGAGTTGCAGAGCGGCCTGCTCCGGGCGGTCACGGATGGTCTTCAAGGCCACTTCGCGCTTGACCACCGTGTCATAGGCCTTGTAGACGACGCCCATGCCCCCCTGACCCAAGACCTGCCTGATTTCGTACCGACCCCGCAGTCTGCCTGAGATGGACATGACATTCCATTCCCCTTCCTCGCCCGACTCTGAGCGAAGAGGGTCTCTTTGTCTCTTTCTGTAGCCGAATGAAAAGTGTACGCCACCTCTCGTTAGGTTTCAACCCGTAGCCCGTACGGGATGGAGCGGTGGCAATCGGTTGGAGCGGCGCTAGGCGCCCGCCTGGGCCCGCAAGAGCTTCAGGAGCGGCTTGAGGGAAGCGAACGAGAGGGCGTAGGCCGGAACGGGCTCCTGATAGCCTTTGAGTCGCACCGTGTGCTGCTCGAACAGGTCCCCGGCCGAGGGCGTGGACCGGATCAGGGAGTTGTAGGTCGCCTGCCCGAGCGCGACATCCGTGGGGATGTCCTTGGTGGCCGATTCCAGGCGGAAAGCCTTGTTGACCACATCGCCGAGCGCGGTATGGTCGGCGAAGGCCGCGCTGCCCACGTTGCCGATCGAGGCGATCCCCGAGTTGATGCCGGCCCCGATGCGAATGGGCGCCTCCAGAGAGAAGTCGGCCTGCAAGCGGCCGGCGATCTCCGCCAGCTTGGAAAGCCCATCCAGGACCGCCAAGAGCTCCTGCAAGGCCGGCGCGGAGGCCCCCCCGTGCAGCCACACCGCCATGACCGCGTCGCCGATGTACTTCTGGGCCCAGGTGCCCTGCTCGAGCAGGGCGGTGCCGGACTTGCGGATGAAGGTGCCGATGGTCTGCGCCAGCGTGGCCTCGTCGATGCGACGGGCCAAGCCCGTGAAATCGCGGATATCGACCACCAGCACGGTGACCAGTTGCAGATCCAGCGCCACGCGGGTGGAAGCGCCGGGCATGGCGGCGAGCCTGGCCGCCGTCGCGGCTCCCGTCGGCTGGTGGAAGACGAACTCGTGGCGGCCGACGGTGAGGCGGTCTCCCGGACTCAGGATCACCGGTACCGTCACGCGCCGGCCGTTGAGGAAGGTCCCGTTGCGGCTGCCGAGGTCGATCAGGTGGAACTCGCCCGCGCCGGTCTGCTGGATCATGGCATGGTGCCGCGAGATCAAGTCGTCGGCCAGAACGATCGCATTCTGATCGCCCCGCCCGATCCGGCAGACCGCCGCGGTGTCGAGAGGATACCTTTGGACTCCCTGTTTTGTGACCGTCTCCACGTACTCGCCAGGCACAGCCGCCCTCCGCTTTCCCGCCCGCAACAGGGCGAAGCTACCAGCCTACCATGGCCGGCCCAGGGCCGAAAACCGGGGATTGGCTCAAGCCCCGCAAGTGAAGCGCACCGGGGCCGGGGGTCTCGCGCCAAGAACGCCAAGCTGCCGCCAGGTTCGCCAAGGAAGGAATGAAAGCCGGGGAGCCGGATTCTTTGCGTTGCTGGCGCGATCCTGGCGGACTTGGCGCGAAGCGAGTTCGCTGCCGGCTGTGGTGCGCGGGCGCCAGCGGCGGCGGGCGAGGTATCATGGGCAGTGGGAGAGAGTCGAACAGTTCGACTGTCTCACAGGTGGAGGCCTATGCAGCTTGTTACGGTCAAGAGCAAGTATCAGGTCGTGATTCCGGCGGCGGTCCGGGAGCAGGTGCGCATCGGGGTGGGGGATCTGCTGGAAGCCACGGCGGAGAACGGAAGAATCGTCCTGACCCCGAAGTCGGTCATCGACCGCCGGTTGGTCGAGGCGCTCGAGGATCTGAAGGCCGGCCGGGTGCACGGCCCGTATGGATCAGCCGAGGAGTTGATCGCCTCTCTGAGCAGGAACGTCCGGGCCTGCCGGGCGAGCAGGGGCGCCAAGCGCGCGCGGCCATGAGAGCGCGTTACACGGAGCGCTTTCTTCGCAGCTACACGGACGCCCCGCCTTCGGTGCGGAAAGCGCTTCAGAAGCAGTCGAGGCTCCTCATCGAGAATCTCCAGCACCCCCTCGTTGCACGCCAGGAAGTACGACCGGTCCCAGGACATCTGGCAGGCTCGGGTGAACAGGAACTGGCGGTTCTACTTCACGATCGAGGGCGACTGCTACGTACTCCTCGACATGATGGCCCATCCCAAGTGAGCCCAGGGCGCGGTCGAGGAGACGCTGCCGGATGAAGGGGAGGGGAGCCTGCCGGACTGTAAGCCGGTTTCTGTGCCCTGGCGGGCGGTAGTCATTCCTCTGGGCCGGCCATTGCTGGCCGGCTCTAGCGACCTACCCGAGAGTCAAGCGGAGCGGGCCACTCCTCCTCTCCTATTTGGTCTTGCTCCACGTGGGGTTTACCCTGCCAGCCGGATCGCTCCGGCCGCGGTGCGCTCTTACCGCACCTTTTCACCCTTACCCGCGAACGGGCGGTATGTTTTCTGTGGCACTTTCCGTGAAACCCGCTTTGAGCGAGTCCCCCCGGCCGTTAACCGGCACGCTGCCCTGTGGAGACCGGACTTTCCTCCCCTAGCAGGGTGCTGGAAAACTCTCTACGACCCCACAGGCTGAAAGCCTGTGCCACGTGGCACAGACCTT